>NZ_JAVJSQ010000044.1 GCF_040219335.1 Gimesia sp.
GCAATCGCTCGAAAACAATCTGCACTGAATTCGCCGGACATGAAGCCTCGCCGCCTGTTCTGATGGATGTCTATCTCGGGTGAAGTACAAAATCCCCGACAGGGAATGTTCTTCAAAGCTCATTCCATTTTAACCGGCGGCGGGCAATTGAATAGAGACGATTCGATCAGATTCTACATCAGTGCCTGCAACAGGATCGCAAGCAGAATCACCAGGAAGAGGATCACCTGCCCTAATACATCCTCCCGATCCGCCTGTGCAGGCAACCGTGGAGGAGTGAATGGAACCAGCCGAGGAGTCTGTTTGTTTAATAAATTGCGCATTGCGGTGCCCTTTCGTAATGGAAACCATGAGGCACCTCGAGGTGTTTGCCGGACTAGAGGAAGCAAACAGCATGCCAGTTGGTCTACGGTGAGTACTGTTCCTGACGCACTCATCACTTAGGACTGATGCGATCTTCAAGAGGAACCGAGAAGTGTCAGCCGGGCGCGACGCTGTCACCTGCAGTTCACATCCGGTCTCCCTTGAAACGCATCTCTGACAAGTCGGTATTCCTGTTCGCCCGGTTTGGCATGCGCTTTGCCTTTCTTCTCCTGCGGCAGATCAATTTTTAAGGAGGATCACCATGGTGTGCCGTCTGGATGAGCGAGAGACAGGCTTGTACTGGGCCTGATTCTAACCTGCGGCGCACCATGGTCTGTTTTGCCTTCCGGCTGCAACCATCAACGTGGGGCAACACTGTCAACGGCAGTTGACAGTCCGCTCCTCACTCAAGCGAACGGGAATGACATGTCAAACAATGGATTGGCGACGGATTCCATCACACTGACGAAATCAAGACTGGAGGAACTGCTGAAAGACACGCAATTTCTGCAGCTCACCTGCCAACAGGATCGGGAACGGATCTCGATCACGGGACACCTCAAAACGTATTACGCGTTGCAGGTTTTATTAACGGCAATCAGTCTGCAGCAATCCGATCCGGAAGCTGTCGCGATTGCTCTGCAGGTCACTGTTGGTGCAGCACAGACTCAATTCGAGACACACTTTTCTAAACGGGAACATCAACATGATCAGCAACTCTCGTCAGGTCACTGTTAATGCTGCTTTTCTCAAAGAGATCAAAGAGGATAACCTCAGGCTCTACAATCTCATGGAAAATCTGCGTACTTTCTGGCTGGTTCCTGATCCGTTGACACTCAAACCGGAATGGTTCAGCGTGCTCATCAACGAACTGAGAGACCAACTGGCGATGCATTTCGCCTTGGAAGGCACCTTCGGCTATTTCGATCATGCAGACCAGGTTGACGCCATCACCGCTGCTGAGTCACAGCGGCTGAGAGATCAGCATGAAGATTTATACCTCGAAATCGCATCGATCGCCGAGCAGGTTGAAGAGGCGTTATACCCGCAATGGAATCAAACCACTTACGCGGCACAGATCGAACGTTTTGATCAGTTCTATCAGAAGTTTCAGCAACACGAATCGGCAGAATTCGATCTGATCATGTCAGCTTCCTACGAAAATTTTAAGCGGATGTATCATTCAGGCGTTTCCAGTAAAGCATACTCGGCGCGCTGGTGACAGAACTCCTGATCCACTGCACCATCGAGAATCACTTCAATCGTTGAAACCGTTGTTCTCTTTCCCAAAGGATTTTCCAATGAGAAACTATGATTTTGAATGTGTCGCCACACAGATCAATTGTGGTCCCGGAACCAGAGAGTACATCGAACGCGAGTGGGACAAGGCCGTCAATCGCGTCGAAAGCTGGATCAAAACGGTCCGCATCTGCATTACAGACATCAACGGACCGAAAGGAGGCATCAATCAGCGCTGTCGTATTGTCCTGCAGACCCGAGTCGGCGCGCCGATTGTCGTGCAGGAAACCCGCGAACGACTCTCATCGGCAATCAATGTCGCCATCAGACGTTCCGTTCATACATTAAAACGGAAAATTTCTAAAAAACGTGATCAGAAAAAACAGCCTGTGCACATTGAGACACAACAGGACGCAGAAGGATTGAGTTAAATCAAAGATATCCGTCTCACTGATTGAAATCCGGAAAGTGAATGAGCTATGCTAGAACATTCACTTCTCTGGATTTTATTTTCTTATGTTATATCTGTAGTGGACCAGTGGAGATTGAGCTCAAATCATGTCTGAAAAGTATGAAATATTCGAGGTAGAAACCATTGCCTCGAATCTGATCGTGATTCCCCAGGGATCGGCCTTGCAGTTCCTGTATAGCAACATCCAGATTGAATCCAATAAAATCCTGGCCCTGCTGAATGCACGTGATATTTCCAATGTGATCATCGATCTCAATCGGGTGGAATATCTGGATTCGATCATCATCAGCTGTCTCATCCGTCTCCTGCAACAGGCGAAACAGTCCGGCGGTCAAGCTGTCTTCTGCAACGCCTGTGATAACATGCAGTACATTCTCCAGAGTATCAAACTGGGAACGCTTTGGCCGCTGTTCGACACTCGGGAAGAAGCCCTCATGAACCTCAGCTCGCATTAAGCCTTTTCTGTCCTGCGAAAGTAATGCTTCAACGTCCGAAACGGGGCTGCCAGGTTATCGTACAGCGAAATACGCTCATTGTTGCGCTGGAACAGCATCAAAGAGATATCATCGGCGGCGTTAATCCGCTCCTGGTCCGGATCCAGCCGCTGAAGCAGTTCCGGAATCAGACGCTCTGGCTGACTGCAGTCGAGCTGTGAAGGACTATCTATTTTGACCTTTCAGGAGCGAACACGCGTAGGTTGCTCTCTTGCCCTCCTGTTTATCACAACATTCCAGACATTTTCGCGCGAGTACTCGCATCTGGAAATAGTCAAATAATTTCAGCAACGAAGTGCAGGACATCATTGTCATCAGAACTGACTGTACCAGAGTGGGACACCGATGTCGGGATGAAGTCGCTGTTGGTAATAACAAACCGCACATGGCCATAGCTTAGGGAGCTCATGCGTCTATACTATCGAGTAGCTCAAAATATTTGTGGCAGTTTTGTGGCATTCATATATGACTGAAAAGAATCAACGCCTGATAATAGTTCTTGACGAATGACAGAATAAGTCTATCATAATAGTCTCATACACATGGTAAGCACGGCAGCAAATCGGCAGTCAGAGAATCCCCCTCTCTCCGCTTACTCCCAAAAAACACGGGATCGACCTCAATCGATTCCGTGTTTTTTTACGCCTCGTAAATCCCCACCCCTCTCAGCACAACCACCTCACAATCTCCAGCGCACTTCTGTCTCCAAAACTGAACAGACTCCCCTTGATCTGCACTTCCCGAATCATAAAGTTATGCAATTGTGCTTCGCGCGCGAGGCGGACGATGCGTGCACCGAAACCTGACTCACAAGTGACTCAGCATCACCTGAATCGCCGTCGATTTTTCCAGTTTTTCACCGGAACATCCACCACCGGTTCCCTCTGTCTCGTAACTTTTCAAATCATTTCGGAGCACTTTCAGCGAATTTCGCAGCACACTCACCCGGAAGTCACTGCACATTGAGAGCATTTCACGCTGCGCGCAATCCCCAATTCCGCTTGACCCCCTCACGCCGATCCGCAAAATCAATCCAGTCATCACAACCCCGACAATCCAACACGTATCAGACAGGCAAACACCATCCCCACAGTCTCAATACGAACAGCAGAGATTTTACGCAACCGCACAGACAGCGAAATCTGAACACCCCGCACCAGTCGCGTCACTTTATTTTAGCACCGTTCACATTACACGGGGGCCTGCTCCGACAGCCGTGAAAAACAGCTCGCAGAGAGCTTCCCGCCGATTGAAAACCGCCCCCTGAATTGGTAAGGTGAGGTGTAAATCTGTACGAGCGTATTCCTGATTCAAGAGACCATTTCGCACGCAGGATCCTCTCTGAACACACACTTACTCACCATCGATCTGACGGATAGCGGGCTCAACTTCAATAATGGCAGAGGCAGACAACTGGACTACGGTTACTGAATCAAAGTTTCCCTGGGAACGGGAAGCACTGGACTTCGTACGCAGCCAGTTTCCCGAGTTCGCCCCCTACCGCGCCTGGTCTAATTTCGAATTCATCGCCGATGATGGCAGCGTCAACGAGGTCGACCTCCTCGTCTTCTCCCCCATGGGCTTCTTCCTCGTCGAAATCAAAAGTCGCCCCGGGCGCCTCCGCGGGGATGCCGGCACCTGGACCTGGGAAAAAGAGGGCAAGCGGGCCACCGTCGATAACCCGCTCATCGCCACCAACCTCAAAGCCAAACGGCTCAGCTCACTCCTGCAGAAACAGAAGGCACTCAAAAAGAAAGGCCGCCTCCCCTATCTGGAAGCACTCGTCTTCTGCTCCGCCACCGAACTCCACTGCGAACTCACCGGCAACGCCCGCGCCCGCGTCTGCCTCCGCGACAAACCCGCCACCGACGACCGCCCCGAACGGCCTGGCATCATGGCGGCCCTCATCAATCGCGAGTGTCCCGGCCTCGATAAGCACCCCCGCGGCACACACGATACCCCCATGTCGAATGCCATCGGTCAGGCCCTCAACCAGGCCGGTGTCCGTCCCTCGCAGAAAAGCCGCAAAGTCGGCGACTACCTCCTGAAACAAATCATCGGCGCGGGACCCAAATACCAGGACTGGAGCGCCCAGCACTCACAACTCGAAAATTCCCGCCGCCGCGTCCGTCTCTACCTCGTTCACAATGAAGCCAACGCGGATGATCGCGCAAGTGTCCAGCGGGCCGCACTCCGCGAATTCCAGATCCTCGAAAACCTCGAGCACCCCGGCATCCTCCGCGTCTTCAACTTCACCGAACACGAACTCGGGCCGGCACTCCTCTTCGAGCACGACCCCCTCAGCCTCCGTCTCGATCACTATCTCGCGCAGCAGAAAGACCAGCTCAGCATCGAAACCCAGATCGACCTCGTCCGCCAGCTCGCCGAGGTCGTCAAATATGCCCACGAGAAAAAAATCGTCCACCGCGGACTCTCACCGCAAAGCGTCCTTGTTACCCGCATCAACACCGGGCACCCCCGTTTGAAAATCTTTAACTGGCAGCTCAGCTACCGCGAAAGTACCACTTCCACCGAAGTCTCGCGGCATTTCACTGCCACTTCACACGTTGATCGCCTGGTGGAAGACGCCGCCACCGCCTATCTCGCACCCGAGTCACTCGCCGATGCCCAGGCCGGACTGGGAGAACACCTCGACGTCTTCTCCCTTGGGGCCATCGCCTACCAGATCTTCTCCGGCGTCGCTCCCGCAGCCAGTGCCCTGGAACTCGGTGAAAAACTCCGCGGCACCAGTGGCCTGCAGATCAGCGCCGTCCTCAACGGCGCCAGCGAATGGCTCCAGGAAATGGTCCGCTCCGCTACCAGTCCCATCGTCCCCGACCGCACCGGCTCCGTCGACGATTTCCTCGAATCGCTCGACCTCGTCGAGAACGAACTCACCTCACCCGAGCACGAACTGCTCGACGATCCCACTCACGCGCAGATCGGCGACACCCTCCCCGGCGGCTTCAAAGTCGTCCGCCGCCTCGGCCGTGGTGCCTGCTCCGTCGCACTCCTCGTCGAGAACGATCAGCAGGACTTCATCCTCAAAGTCGCCAGCGATCCGGAACACAACGACCGCGTCGCCGCCGAGGCTGAACTCCTCGCGCGGGAAGAAATGCGGAACACGAACATCGTACACTTTGTCGAGTCGCTGCAGCTCGGTAACCACGTCGGCTTCCTCATGCGGCCCGTCTACACCGAGCGGGGCAAACGCCTCATTGAAACACTCGGGCAGCGGCTCCGCAAAGACGGGCGGCTGCACATCGATCTGCTCCAGCGGTTCGGCGATGACCTGCTCCAGGTCGTCAATCACCTTGAAGAACAGGGCATCCCCCACCGCGACATCAAGCCCGATAACATCGCCGTCGGCATGGTCGGACGCGGCAGCAAACTGCACCTCGTCCTCTTCGATTTCTCGCTCTCACGTACCCCCGCCGAGAACATCCGGGCCGGCACCACCGGCTACCTCGATCCGCTGCTCCCCCTCCGCGATCCCACCTCCCCCCGCTGGGACCTGCACGCGGAACGCTACGCCGCCGCCGTCACACTCTACGAACTCGCCACCGGCACACTCCCCGTCTGGGGCGATGGCGTCACCTCTCCCAGTCACCTGCCTGCAGGTACTGAAATCACCATCGACGCCGAACTGTTTGACCCCGCCCTGCGCGAAGCACTTACCGAGTTCTTCACCCAGGCCTTCCGCCGCAACATCGACCAGCGCTTCGACAACGCGGAAGAAATGCTCCGCGCCTGGCGCAACTGTTTTGCCGGCATCGATGAACCCGGCGCCCTCTCCGATCACGCTGATGAATCCCGGCTCCAGGACCTCCTCGCCGAGGCTGACTTCGAAACGCACATCCCCGAACTCGGTCTGGGCTCGCGCTCCACCAACGCCCTCGACCGCGCGAACATCCTCACCGTCGAAGACCTGCTCACCGTCCCCATGCGACGACTGATGCGTCTCCGCGGCGTCGGTAATAAAACCCGTCGCGAAATTACCTCCGCAGTCAAAATTCTCCGCGCCCGCCTGGGCAAACCGGATCGCGAGCCCGGCCCCCTCGCCGAACCCGAGACCACCGAAACCGAATCCATCGACATCGCCGCGCTCAGCGTCGACCTGCTCGTCAGCCGACTGCTCAAAGTCGGCGCCCGCGACGGAGAGACCTTCCAGCGCAGCGTCCGTCTCCTGCTCGGCCTCGATCCTGCACTCGACAATCCCTGGCCCAGCCAGGCCGATCTCGCGCGCGAACTCAATGTCAGCCGGGCCCGACCCGGACAGGTCGTCCTTAAACTGCAACAGCGCTGGGAAAAAGATCCCGCGCTCACGCGGGTCCGCGACGATCTCCTGGAAATCCTGACCGCGCAGGCCGGCGTCATGTCCCTCCGCGAACTGGCCGAAGCCCTCATCGTCGCCCGCGGCTCCTCCGAGGAAGACCCGCAGCGCACCACCAACGCCATCGCCGTCATCCGGGCCGCCGTCGAAGTCGAACGCTCCACCGCCGATCCTCGCTTCCTCGTCCGCCGTGAAAAACAGCAAATCTTTATCGCCACCGATGCCGAACTCGTCACCTGGGCCCGCAAGCTCGGCGCCCTCGCCGATCAACTCGCCCAGGCCGATCCGCTGCTCGCCCCCACCCGCGTCCTCGAACGTCTCCAGGAAATTACGCCCCCCGACGATCAGCTCGTCTCGGAAACCCGGCTCGTCCGCCTTGCCGCGGAAGTCTCGGAACAGGCGGCCCTCTCCAGCCGACAGGAACTCTATCCCCGCGGTATGGAAGCGGTGCGTGCGCTGAAACTGTCGCAAGGTGCCCTCCTGGGACAGAAATCGATGACCGTCGCCCAGATTCAGGATCGCGTCGCCGGTCGCTACCCCGATGCCAGTCCGCTCCCCGGGCGACCACAGCTCAACACGCTCCTCGAGCAGGCCGGCTTCGAACTTGAATGGGTCGACGGCAGCGACGGACTCCCCGGCGTCTTCACCAGCCGCGCGCCGCACCAGATCACCCTCACCAGCAGCGGCACCTCCCGGTCGCGTCGTTCCTCACTCCCCGGCGATCCGGGCGACATCACCCCCGAACTCGCCGACGCCCGTCAGTTTGAAGAGCGTCTGCAGCGGAACCTCCGCGAAGGAGCCTTCCTCACCCTGCTGGTCAACCCCCGCGAATTCGATCGGGCGCTCGCCGAACTCACCCGCCACTTCCCGCTGGAACTGGTCGACCTCGAAGGACTGCTCATCGAAGCCCTCAAAGAAACCGCCAGCCAGGCCGGCGTCAATTGGGAACTCGTCCTGCAGACCGATGCCCTCCCGCAGTCCGGCGACTGGGACAAACTCAAACTGCTCGTCAGTCGGGCGCTGCCGAAAGTGGAACAACAGCTCCAGGCCGCCGACAAAACCATGCTCATGATCTACCCCGGTCTGCTCGCCCGCTACGATCAGATGGACCTGCTCAGCCGCCTCTCGCAACAGGTCGGCCGCACGAACGGCATCCCCGGACTCTGGCTTCTGCTCCCCGGCGAAAACCAGGCCTTCATCGACGGCAAACCGGTCCCCCTCATCGGCCCCGGACAACGCACCCGCATCCCCAACAGCTGGCTGCGGAATATACATAGAGAGGACCATTCATGAACCCGCAGTACAGTCCCGACGTAAAAAAAGGAGGCCCTCGAGCCCCCCTTCTGTTCTTCCAATACCACATTGGTTTTACTCCTTGTTATTATCCTTTAATAATCCAGCAATTTGCAGCAAGATTTGGATGATCATCAATAATATCGTTGGGTCTTTCATTTCTAAAAAATCCTCAAATAATGAGGAGACCGTTTACATCTCGCTTGAGATTACTCCTCACACATATATCTAGTGTTGCTGAATTAATTTTCAGAAACTAATTTCAAAATAATTTGAGCTTTATAAATCCATGATCAACCGCAGTGCTCTCCTCTCCGATCTCCAGAAACTCCTTAAACGGCTCGAGGCCGATCTGCTCGAACGCAGTGAATCAGCCGACGTCCCCGCGGTCGGGGAGACGCTCCGCACCGAGTACGAACAGGCCCGCACTGCCGAACGGACCGCCCAGAACTATGAAGACTGGCGCAGCGACGCCATCACCCAGGCCGCCGCTGCCTGGGTCCTCTCGGCGGTCTTTGTCCGCTTCCTCGAAGACAACCAGCTCATCGAGCCCCCCCGCTTCTCCGGCCCCGGCGATCAGCTGCAGCGGGCCCGCGATGAACGCGAACTCTATTTCCGCGCCCATCCCACCGAGACCGATCGCGAATACCTGCTCGCCGTCTTTGATGAACTCGCCACGCTCCCCGGCACCCGCGAAGTCTTCGGCGAACACAACCCGCTCCGCGAACTCCCGCAGTGGCTCTCCGGTGATGCCGCGGGCGAACTGCTCGCCTTCTTCCAGAAGATCGACGCCAACGCCGGCGGACTCGTCCACGACTTCACCGATGCCGACTGGGACACCCGCTTCCTGGGCGATCTCTACCAGGACCTCTCCGAAGCGGCCCGCAAGAAATACGCCCTGCTGCAGACCCCCGAGTTCGTCGAAGAATTCATCCTCGACCGCACTCTCGAACCGGCGCTCGACGAGTTCGGCCTCGACGCGCCCCCCGTCACCGACGCCCAGGGCACCGCAGTCACCCCCGCCGGCTTCCGCATGATCGACCCGGCCTGCGGCAGCGGCCACTTTCTGCTCGGCACCTTCCCCCGCCTGCTCGACCGCTGGTACCGCAAAGAGCCCGGCGGCAAAGTCCGCGACCTCGTCCAGAAAACCCTCGACAGCATTCACGGCGTCGACGTCAACCCCTACGCCATCGCCATCGCCCGCTTCCGCCTGCTCCTCAAAGCCATGCAGGCCTGCGACATTCACCAGCTCAAAAACGCCCCCGCCTTCACGCTCCACCTGGCCTGCGGCGACTCACTGCTCCACAGCCCCCTCCGCGGCGGACAGCAGGTCTTCGACTTCGAACTCACCAGCGACGACGCCGAATGCGAACACGCCTACCAGAGCGAAGACCTCCCCGCCCTCAAACAGTCGCTCCGCTCCGGCATCTACCACGCCGTCGTCGCTAATCCGCCGTACATCACCCCCAAAGACCGGCAGCTCAACCAGCGCTACCGCACGCGCTTCGAATCCTGCCACATGAAGTACTCCCTGGCTGTCCCCTTTCTGGAACGCATCTTCCGCCTGGCCGTCACCGGCGGCTTCACGGGACAGATTACCGCCAACAGTTTCATGAAACGGGAGTTCGGCAAAAAACTGATCGAACAGTTCTTTCCGCAGATCGACCTGACCCACGTCATCGACACCAGCGGCGCGTACATCCCGGGCCACGGCACTCCCACCGTGATCCTCTTCGGCCGCCACCGCAAACCGGTCACCAGCACCATCCGCACCGTCATGGGCATCCGCGGCGAGCCGAGTACCCCCAAAGATCCCGCTCAGGGACTCGTCTGGTCCGCCATCGTTGATCAGATTGACCGCGTTGATTCCGAAAGTGATTTTATGAGTGTTGCGGATTCAGAACGGGTACTGTTTCATAAGCATCCCTGGTCGATTGGAGGGGGAGGTGCATCTGAACTCAAAGAAAAACTAGAAAACATAGCCACATCGATATTAAACACTTATTCAAATTCGATTGGATTCGCAAGTTTCACCGGGCAAGATGATGCCTTCGTTAGTGATTCACAATGTTTTCTGAGAGCTAATATCTCCCCCCAACATATTAAGCCATTTGTCGTCGGAGACAGCATCAGGGACTGGTCGATGACAACAACAGAATCAGCGTTTACTCCATATGATAGCAGTTATGACCCAATAACATTAGAGACTGGAGCCCCTTGGGGACGATGGATCTGGTTTATGCGAACCGTAATTGGTGGTGTGGTTTCTTTCGGAGGGAGAACCCGATTGGAATGTGGGGATAAGTGGTGGACATGGTACCGATGGATTCCAGAAAAATACATTATTAAACTATCAATAACTTATGCAGAAGTGGCTACACATAATCATTTTTTCTTAGACCGTGGCGGGAAAACATATAATCGTACTGCTCCGGTCATTAAATTACCGGAAGATTGCTTAGAAAAAGATCACCTATCTTTGCTAGGACTACTTAATAGCTCGACTGCCTGTTTTTGGATGAAACAGGTTTGTCATCAGAAACAAATGATGGGGGGAGATGGAATTCGTATCGAGTCAAAGGCTAAAGTCCCTTATGCTTTTAATGGAACAGCACTCGGAAAATTGCCAATTCCAGAAAGCTGGACCAAAGGAGCATTACGCGACCGACTGTTAGATCTAACGAAAGAGATGGATCAAGCCACTCAGAAGTACAGTGATTTGAAAGCCGCAGCTGTCTTCTGTGCAAACAATCTCACCAAGGATTCTATTTTAAAAGCCTGGGAAGAAAACCAGCGCCAAAGACAGAAGCTCCGTTCACGTCAGATCTTTCTACAAGAGCAGATCGATTTCACTGTCTACCGAATGTTCGATCTCATCCCCGACAGTCTGATTGGTGAGGAGACAGATCAAATTGATTTCGATCTTACAGCTGGAGCACGTCCCTTCTGCATTCATGCGAGTAAAAATGAAGATGGATTCGATGTGCCTGCATCGGTTCCGGAAGACTGGCCAGAAGAAATTCAGGCACTGTGGAACGCGCGTCTCAAAGAACTGGAATCGAATAAGTCACTTCGACTGATCGAGAGTTCCATGTACAAGCGACGCTGGATTGGTCGACAAGGTCTGTTCAATCATCAACGTTCAGATAATGAACTACTTGATGCAGCAAAGAACTGGCTGCTGGATCGGCTGGAGCGGTATTTTGATTTTGACGGGCGGATGAATCCCGAGGGGACGCCGACCGCCGAGATCGACATCCAGCTCATCAGCATCGCCCAGCTCGCCGACATCGCCCGCCGCGATCCGCAGTTCCTGGAAGTCGGGGCCGTCTACCGCGATGACAGTGCCTTCGACGTGCAGCGGCTCATCGACGAACTCGTCCACGCCGAACAGGTCCCCCTGCTCCCCATTCTCCGCTACAAACCCGCCGGACTCCGCAAACGCGCTGAGTGGGAACAGACCTGGGAACTCCAGCGCCGCGAAGACGCCATCGACGCCCGCTCCCAGCTCCCCGAGGACGATCCCCAATACCTCACCCCCCAGGCAGCCCAGGATCTCAAACAGGCCGAGGTCGGCGACATCCCCGTCCCCCCGAAATATAAGAGCAGCGATTTCCTCTCCACCGGCGGCGTCCGCTACTGGGCCCTCCGCGGCAAGCTCGACGTCCCCAGGGAACGCTGGATCAGCTTCCCCCACTGCGAGGGCCCCGACGGCACCCCCGTCATCGCCTGGGCCGGCTACGACCACCTGCAACTCGCCCGCGCCATCAGCGCCTACTTTGTCGAAGTCCAGGAACAGTTCGGCGGCCGCGACGACCCCCGCCTGATCCCCCTGCTGGCCTGCCTGGAAGAGCTGCTCCCCTGGCTCAAACAATGGCACCACGACCTCGACCCCGAATTCAACCAGCGCATGGACGAAGTCTTCGCAGGCTTCCTCACCACCGAAGCCAAAGCATTAGATATGACCATCGACCAGATCAAAAACTGGCAACCACCCAAAAAGACAAAGAAAACAGCAACCAAACGAAAGGCGAAGAAATGACGGAGCCAGAACAGCCCGCAAAATACACGCCTCCCCAAATCGCCTACGGCATCGATATTGGTATGTATCGTCATGATGAAAAACATGAAATTGACGACTCAACAACGCTAGCTTGGGCCAGAGTTAAAACGACAGCGAAATTGGTATCCAGTAAGGAAAATGGGGAGACCGTATACCATATCGATACTACTGACGATTACATGTCAGGAAATGACATGCGAAAATTAGTAGATCAGATCTGCGTAGATTTGAATTCTCAAAAGCGGATCGCCATAGGAATGGAAGCCCCCATGTGGCAACCAGTTCCTGAGTCAAACGCAGGTACAGTCTTTGATCTATTTCCTGCACGATTTGCTGCAGAAGACAGAGAAATCAATAAGCAGAATCGGAGATGGTATAAGTTTGGTGGTGCAACCTCTTCGGTAAAAGCAATTTCAATAGGTTATATGCTTTTTAATGACATAAAAGATGCCATTAAAAAGAAATCGATTACAACTTTCCATAAGACTACTGCCGATATCGAACTCTTCGAAGGTTTTGTAACCGGAGATTGGAAACTACCTCGCAAAAAAAGGTGTGGATTCAATAGCCACAGTTGGGATGCAGCACTAACCGCACTCGGATATCACTACGCCAGAAATAAGAACCAAAAAAAGCGTAAACAGGCTTTGATCCATAAAGCGGAAAGTTCGGACGATACAATCATTTCCCACTGGAAAACGATTCTGGATCAGGTTGGGCTAAAAAAACATCAGTGTGATCAAGACTGTTTGGTAGTCGGTTTCGCCAAGCACGATGAAACCTTACGTGAAACGGGATCTTAGCATGTATATCAATAGCATTACCCTGAAAAATATTCGCACTTTCGCAGCAGAAAGCACCATTCACTTTAACTACCCAGAGAGAGTGTATGGGGAAGATAAACCGATTAAGCAGGCACCTAAACTAAAAAACGTCAATCTGCTTTTCGGTGAGAACTCCACTGGTAAATCGACTGTTCTTGAAGTCATTGCACTGGCATCTCTGGGCCCTGCAATTATTGAATCACGCATTGATCCCAAACCACTAGTTCGCCTCATCCCTTCTCAGCGTAAACCTTCAGAAGCAGAGAAAAGTGAAATAGGAACGATTAGAGCATTCTTTACTCTACATGAAGGTGAATTCGATTCGATAGTTCCACCGTCCAGTCGTGGGTTCTCCAGTGAACTGCTTATTTCTAAAAAAGGTAAACTAGAGAATATTGAGCACAAAGAAAACAAAAACATTAGATGGAAACAGGTTTACGAAGACGAAAACGCCGCTTTTTTTATTGTTGCATACGGGACTTCACGAAGAGGATCTCTTGATAGTGAGAGGTCAAAAAATCTCAGAAATCGAACGCACTACTGGCGAACCGATCGAATAAACAGCATCATTAAAGATGAATTTACCTTGGTAGATTTTTGGGAATGGTTTGTAAACCACAAAAGAAGAAAAAAGCGTTCTGAACTTATAGTTAAGCTCATAAATCGCGCCTTAGCAAAAAGCCAGTTGAAATATGAAGGTAATTGGAATGAGGATGATTGTCTTTTCACTCGTGGTGGAATGGAAATCCCGTTACGTAGTCTTTCCGATGGATACAAGGGTTTTTTAAGTTGGATTACTGATCTTCTTTACCACCTCGAGTATATCAGTCTTAGAACTAAAATCAGTATGCAAAATATCCCGGGGATTGTGCTTGTTGATGAAATCGATTTACATCTTCATCCAAGATGGCAAATGGATGTGATATCTCAACTAGCTAATACGTTTCCTCGATTACAATTCATTTTCACATCACACAGTCCATTGATCGCTGGCTCAGTTGAATGGATGAATATCACTCGGCTTAGTTTAGATCGTTTTCACAGGACAGTAGTCGATCTATTTGAAGAACCGATACATGGTCTAGATGCCGATCAAATTCTTGTTTCAACACTTTTTGGATTAGAATCGACTCGTGCTAGAGCGAAACAAAATCTTTTGGATGAGTTGCGCAATCGTGTTCGTAGAGGAGACAAAGGTGCTGCGAAAGAATTTCTATCAGAATTGGCCAGGGGCATAGAGGGTGAAAAATGATCCGAATAAAAATCGATTCAAAACGCCTTGAAAAAATGATCTCAAAAGAAGATGCCGGCTGGATTCAAAACGCGAAAGACAAAACTAAAGAATTGGAATTAAACACAACATTGAAGATTGAAAACATCTGGCGTCCAATTAAAAAAGCATTTATGGATCTCCAGTATTCGAAATGCATTTATTGTGAGAAGAAAATTGAAAAAAATAAGTATGAGCAAGATGTTGAGCATTTTCGCCCAAAAAACAGAGCCGATTCATGGGTCGCCTCAAAATCATTGATTGAAGAAGAAAAAATTCTGATCAAAAACCCCACTTCAGGATCGGAGCCTGGTTATCGATTACTAGCCTATAACTATTTTAATTATGCTGCATCATGCAAAGCATGTAATTTAGATCGGAAGAAATGCTTTTTTCCAATAGCAGGTAAAGTAAGAATGAACCATTCAAAGAATCCTGCAAGAATGAAAAGCGAAAATTCTTATTTGATTTACCCCATCAGTGATCTCGACGAAGACCCGGAAAAATTGATCGAATTTGAAGGAGTGCTACCCAAAGCTAAAGCATCGAATGGATTTAGCAGGAAGCGTGCTTTGGTCACAATTGAGCTTTTTGAACTTGATAAACGCTCTTTTTTACTAAGAGAAAGAGCCGAAATGCTATATTGGTTATTCAAAGCACTTAAGCAATATGACGATGGCAATTCCGCTGAGAAAAAGGAAGCTCAGATAATAGTTCAGGAATACACTTCCGGAGCAGAGAAACACACTAATTGTATGCGATGTTTTAAAAAATTATATAGAAAGAATTTTTCAGAAGCTGAAAGTATAGCAAAAAAAGCGTTTGCTTTCTGGAAAAGCAAGTCCTGCTGACAATTGAATCAACATCGCTAATTATTCATAAAGTAAAAACCATCCATGACTCTCATCAAAGAACTCATCAACATCCCCGAGCGTGTGCAAAAAGGGGATTTTGTTCTCAGGCTCGCTGAAGACATTGACCGGCCCGAGGTCGTCCTCGATCATTACGTGGTCACCCCCGAGCTGGCGAACTGCTTTGACAGCGCCCTCTCGTTTATCGGCAACGCCGTACAGAACCGCTCCAGCAAGGCCAGCTACCTGCACGGGAGCTTCGGTTCCGGTAAGAGTCATTTCATGGCCGTCCTGCATCTGATCCTCCAGGGAAACACCGCCGCCCGCAGTATTCCCGAACTGGCCGCCGTCATTCAGAAACACAACCCCTGGCTCGGCGGCAAAAAGTTCCTGCTCGTCCCCTATCACATGATCGGCGCCCACGACATGGAATCGGGCATCCTCGGCAACTACGTCGACTTCATGCGCCGCACGCATCCCGAGGCACCCACGCCCCCCGTCTATCTCTCCGCCTCCCTCATCGAACAGGCACAGAACGAACGCGAAAACTACGGCGACGATCTCTTCTTCAAACGCCTCAACAGCGACCAGAGCACCAGCAGCGGCGGCTGGGGAGATCTCGAAAGCACCTGGACCGCGGAAACCTTCGAAGCCGCTGCCGCCGCTGACCCCGATTCGGAACAGCACCTCAAGCTTGTCAGCACCCTGCTCAAAACGGTCGCGTCTTCACACGCCGAGGTCGTCAGCCAGCGCGGTGGAAACTTCGTCCGCTTCGACAAAGGCCTCTCCCTGATCAGCCAGCACGCCCACAGCCTGGGCTACGACGCGTTAATCCTCTTCCTCGACGAACTCATCCTCTGGCTCGCCACCCGCTCGGCCGACCTCAGTTTCGTCCGCAGCGAAGCCGCCAAGCTCACCAACCTCGTCGAAGCCCAGTCCGCCGAACGCCCGATCCCGCTGATCAGCTTCGTCGCCCGCCAGCGCGATCTCCGCGAGCTGGTCGGCGATCATGTTCCCGGTGCCGAAAAACTCAGCTTCAGCGACTCGCTCGACTGGCAGCAGGGACGCTTCGACACCATCACCCTCGAAGACCGCAACCTGCCCGCGATCGCGTCGAAACGTATCCTCAAGTGCAAAGACGAAGCCGCCCGCATCGAACTGGGCGCCGCCTTCGATAAGACCGCGCGGATGAAAGACAACGTGATGAACATCCTGCTGACCCACGAGGGGAATCAGGAAATGTTCCGCCAGGTTTACCCCTTCAGCCCGGCACTCGTCCAGACGCTGATCGGCGTCTCCAGTGTGCTGCAGCGCGAACGGACCGCGCTCAAGGTGATGATGCAGCTGCTCGTCGATCATCGCGAGACACTCGAACTGGGTGAACTGATTCCGGTCGGCGATCTGTTCGATGTTGTCGCCCACGGCGATGAAGCCTTCAGCCCCGAAATGGCAATTCACTTCGACAACGCCAAGCGGCTCTACCACCTCAAGCTGCTCCCCCTGCTGGAAAAAGAACACAACATCCATCACGAGGACCTGGATACCCTCCCTTTCAACGACCCTAAACGCAAGGCCTTCCGCAACGATGACCGCCTGCTGAAAACGCTGCTGCTCTCGGCCCTGGTTCCCAACGTGGAATCTCTGCGGGCATTGAACGCCGAAAAACTGGCGGCCCTCAACCACGGCACCATCAAAACCCCCATCCCCGGCAAAGAAGCCGCCGAAGTGTTCCGTCGCTTCAAACACTGGTCGGGCAGCGTCGGCGAAATCCGCCTGGGTGATGAAAGCAACCCCACGATCACCGTCCAGCTCTCCGGCGTCGATACCGAAAGCATCATCGAACAGGTCCGTCGTGAAGACAACCAGGGCAACCGCAGCCGCCTGATCCGGCAGATCCTCTTCGAACAGCTCGGTATCCAGGGCGAGGGAGAGTTCGAACAGTTCCACGAGTTCACCTGGCGGAACACCAGGCGCAGTTGCAACGTCCTGTTCCGCAATATCCGCGAGCTCCCCGACTCCTCACTCGAAAACGAAAGCAGCGACTGGAAGCTGGTCATCGACTTCCCCTTCGACGAGCCGGGGCACGGACCGCGCGACGACATCAGCAGGCTGCAGAAGTATTCCCCCTCCAACCCGGAAGGCAGCCGTACGTTGTGCTGGGTCCCCTCCTTCTTCACCGCCGAAGCGCAAAAGGATGTGGGCATGCTCTACCTGCTCGACTTCCTGATGACCGGCGATCGCTTCAACGAATATTCGAATCATCTCTCCCCGCAGGATCGCCAGGCCGCCCGCACCATTCTGGAAAGCCAGCGTAACCAGCTGAGACAGCGCGTGCGCAACAACCTTGATGCCGCCTACGGTCTCGATCGGCACTCCAGTGATTCCATCGACAGCACCAACGAACTCGAACTCAATCAGCATTATGTTTCCCTCAAAGACGGTTTCACTCCGCAACCACCGGTGGCAGCCAACCTCTCTGCCGCGATGGAGCACCTGCTCAGCCAGGCCCTGGAATACGAATTCCCGGCCGCCCCGCAGTTCGAAACCGAGATCAAAAAGAGCACGTTGAATAAAGTATTCGACCTGGTGGTGCAATCAACCCAGACCCGGGATGGCCGGCTCGCCGTCGACAAATCGATGCGTCCCCTGTTAAGGCAGGTGGCGGTCCCGCTGCAGCTCGGCGAAATGGGCATCGACGCCACCCACTTCGTCCTCGGTCATCACTGGAAGTCGCACTTCATGAAGAAAGCCGCAGAAACCGGCAGCGAACTTTCAGTCTCCCAGTTCCGCAGATGGATCGACGATCCCCGACCAATGGGACTGCCCACGGAAGCGCAGAACCTGGTGATCCTGCTCTACGCCGCCCAGGACAACCGGGTTCCCTACCTGCACGGTGCCCCGTATGAAGCAACGGTCAGCAACCTGCCCGACGCCTGCGAACTGCGCACGATTGCACTCCCACCGAAGCCCGACTGGGAGCAGGCGCTGGAACTCGCAGCAATCCTGTTCGGGTATAGCGGATCGTCGCTCCTCAGTGCCGGCAATGTCGAAGCCCTCGCGACCGCCTGTCAGACGATCGCGAAAAAGGCCCGCCCCGCCTGCCAGGGATACGCCCGGCAGCTCAAGGAACGACTCGTCGAGTTAGGTATTGCCGCGGAAAGCACCGATCGCCTGCAGACCGCGGTCGCCAGCCAGGTCCTTGTGGAAAATCTGAGTACTGCCAAACCGGCGGACGTGGTCTCCCTGTTAACCGGTGCTTCCATCGCCACCAGTACCGCGGCGATGGGCGAGTGCATCAGCAAAGCCGACCGCCTGCAGGAATCACTCAACCATACCAGTTGGGATTCCTTCAACCAGATTCAAAAACTGGCCGCGAAATTCAAAACTGCGGTCACAAAAATCCTGGACGACCTGCAGCAGGCCCTCGTCAGTGACGAGCATGTCCACGAGCTCGGCCCCGCACTGCAGGCATGCCAGTCGCAGGCATCGCGGCTGATCTCCGATGCACTGGAAAATCTCAAACCGGATCCCGTTCCGCCCGCTGCAACTCCCGAGCCCGAACCGGCCCCGCCCGCAACCACGCCGGGGGTCAAGGTTATCGAGCAGGATGCCAGACAGGGCCTGACGCTGCCTGAAGCGGAAGAGACCCTGACGAAAATCAAATCCCGCCTGCAATCAGGACAGTCGGTTCAGATATACGTAAGCTGGGTGATTGAAGAGGGAGGCACGCAGGCATGACTCTCACCGCCCCGACCTTCAGTCAGATCAAAGCCCAGGTCGCGACAATCCAGCAGAAAACGACCCGGGCCGACGTCATCGGCATCCATTCACGTGGCCGCTGGAGTGATGAAACCCGCATTCAGGATGGCGATCAGACCTATCTGATCTACCAGTGCGATTCTCCCCTGGCCTGTCGCATCGCCATTCGCGAACCAGTGCCCGACAAGACGACGAAAGTTCTGATCACCGGACTGGAAGAAAACGACCTGGGGGATGACCTGCGGTATCGACTGGCCAAGCAGCGGTTGTTCCCGCTTCAACCCTGGCAGATTGTCTGCTCGCTGTTCAATGCCCGCAATGTAGATACACGACTGACGCATCATCCCTGGATGGCCGAGGCCCTGCTGGCACTGGGACCGCGCCACGGTTATCCGCCAGCACGGGGTGGCTTCCTCGATGCCGATACCGCCTGGTCGCTTTTGCTCGAACATACGATCCAGCTCCGCGGAGAATCGCCCGACCTGACGAGCCTGTTGAAATGGTCACTCGACCAGACCGCCACCCAGCACTTCCGACACCAATCTGAAGAGTTTCAGGCAGCGACCATCGACTGGCTGTGTGAAAAGGCCGGCCCCGTCGCCCGACTGATTTTGCAGTGCCTGCAGGAGGACAAACCGAAACAACATCCGCTGTCGGTCGGCATAGCCATGCTTGTGCTGTACCACGAAGACGCACGCGGCCGACTGGAAAAGGCCACAGGCAAGTTTGAAGGGCTGTTCTTCCCGCAAGAGTCTCCCACACCAGACCAGGTGCAGCGCTGGGTGCTTTCCGCCCGCGAGGTGGTTCGTTCCCTGCAGCACACCGATCTGCATAAGCATCACGTGATCGTGCGACGGGCAGACGACATCCTGAAGGAACTCGCTGCAGCAGAGTACGCCCGGTTGAGCGATACGTCGTTGCTGGGTTACGAACAGCGGTTACAGCAGTTCGGCACAACGCTCACCGACATCCTGGATCGCGGCGCCTGGCAGGAAGTCGAACGACTCCAGGAACTGAAAGCCGCAATCCGCAGTCATGATGCTTCCTTCGATCAGACGCGACAGCTCGAACGGCTGGAAATGGCACTCCGCCTGGTCCGCTGGCTGCAATATGACAAACCGTCCGCTGCAGCTTTGCCACAGTCTTTCGCCACCGCTGCGCGATACCAGCTGGAGACGGGCGGCTTTGTTGACTGGGCCCGCCTGCAGGTCCGACACGGTGCGGAAGTGGAAGCCCTTTCACAGGCATATCAGCGGTTGTTTGAAACCGTGACCCAGATCCGCGAACAGCAGTCAGAACACTTTGGAACGCTGCTGGCTGAATGGACCGCGTCAGGCTCAAAAGGGAATGACGTACTGCCTGTTGAACAGATAATCGAGCAGACCATCGCGCCGCTGGCAGAGTCGCAACCGGTCCTGTTGCTCGTGATCGACGGTATGAGCGTCGCCGTCTGCCGCGAACTGCTCAGCGACCTGACCCGCAATGAATGGGTGGCGCTGGCGGAACCAAATCAACGATTCAACAGACCCGGAATCGCCGCGATCCCCTCGGCAACGGAGTTCTCGCGAACGAGTCTCTTAACCGGCAAACTGATGCAGGGGGGACAGCACGATGAGAAAAAGGGATTCGAAAATCATCCCCGGTTGTCTGGAAAAACTCCGGGACGGGAGTCCCCGCTGCTGTTTCACAAGGCCGCGCTGCAGGGACCGGAACAAAGTCAGGTGCGAAAGGAAATCGCTTCCACCCGGCGCGTTGTGGGTGTAGTGATCAACGCCGTCGATGACAATCTGCTCAAAGGGGAGCAACTGGATACACGCTGGTCCCGCGATCAGATTCAGCTGCTCACTTCACTGTTGCACGATGCCCGCAGTGCAGGCCGACTGGTGGTTCTCGTCAGCGATCACGGCCATGTGCTCGATTGCCAGACTCAGAATATCAACACCCCGGATGAGACGGCGGGGGGCGAACGCTGGCGCCCTGCAGGTTCGGCTCCTGTTACAGGAGAACTGCTGATTTCAGGCAGTCGCGTACAGACCACAGATCAGAAACTGATCGCTCCCTGGAGCGAACGCATCCGCTATAGCATGAAGAAAAACGGTTATCATGGGGGGCTCTCACCTCAGGAAATGGTCGTACCAATAGTGGTGCTTACCAACTCGGATGAACTCCCGCCAGACTGGAGTGAGCAGCCCATCGACACCCCCGTCTGGTGGGATGAACTACCGCCGGAGCATGAAACGCTTGTGCCCTCCCCTCCTGTTCGCACTCGCAAGAAAAAGGTGGAAAAAGCACCGCTGCTGTTTAAAGAGCTGAAAGAGGAAGTAGAAACGCCGGAAGCCAGCGAAGCTCCCGAGGTTCCGAAATGGATTCAGCAACTACTCGAGAGCCCGGTCTTTGCAGACCAGAAGCGGCTGGGGGGGCGACGGGTTCCGGAAGACAAAGAGTTCTCACGCCTGCTGCAGGCGCTGGATCGGCGCGATGGTACGATGACACTCCGCGCCCTGACACGCGCACTCGACGCGGCTCCTCTACGAATGCCCGGGTTTCTAGCCAAAGTGGAACGTGTCTTGAATATCGATGGCTACGATGTGATCCGTTACGACGAAACTTCGGACACCGTGGAACTGCAGCGCGAGCTGCTGCTCAAACAGTATGACCTGGATGACTAATTGCCAATGATCAGTCCCCGACGACGCGAAGAAATTATTGATGCACTCCGCCGCGGCACGGTTCCGCAAAACAGCCTCGATGCATTTGCCGTCGGCCTGGAGCGGTTTGAACCTGCCCTCACAGAAGAACTGCAGAAAGTCGCTTCAACCGGAGGTGTGTTCAAGGCGGTTCGCGGAGAGTACGGCTGCGGAAAAACATTTTTCTCCCGCTGGCTCGCCGACCAGGCACGCAAGCAGGGGTTTGCGACAGCGGAAGTGCAGGTCTCGGAAACTGAAACGCCCCTGCATCGACTGGAAACGGTCTACCGCCGGCTGATGGAACGACTCTCGACAGCCGACACGCCACAAGGAGCCTGGCGAAATGTCGTCGACGGCTGGTTCTATGCGCTGGAAGAGGATGTCCTTTCAGAAGGACAGATCGATGAATCAGATCAGCAGGCGCTGCTCGATCGCACCAGTGAACTTCTGGAACAGCGACTGGCACGGGTAACCGACATCACCCCAACCTTCAGTACCGCCTTGAGAGGCTACCGTCGGGCACAGGCTGCGGGGGAACGGGCTGTCGCAGATGGGATTCTGGCCTGGCTGGCCGGGCAGCCGAATGTCTCTGCTTCTGCAAAACGCTACTGCTGGGTGAAGGGGGACATCGACCACTTTGGTGCCCTCAGTTTTCTGCAGGGAGTGCTGACGGTCCTGCGGGACTCGGGCCATCCGGGACTGCTGCTGATCCTGGATGAAGTCGAAACCATTCAACGCGTTCGCAGCGATGTGCGGGATAAAAGCCTCAATGCACTCCGCCAGCTGATCGACGAAGTTGACTCCGGTCGCTTCCCCGGACTGTATCTTCTGGTCACCGGCACTCCCGCGTTTTATGAGGGACCGCAGGGCATCCAGCGTCTGGAACCGCTGGCTCAGCGACTGCACGTCGACTTTCAGACTGACGCCCGGTTTGATAATCCCCGCGCTCCCCAGATTCGGCTCCCGGCCTTCAGCCTGGAACGCCTCTGTCTGGTCGGATGCAGAGTCCGAGATCTCTTCCAGCAGCATGCCCAGGCACCAGAGCGGATTTCAAAATTGTGTGATGACAGCTATATCCAGGAACTGGCCCAGGCAGTGGCGGGGAAACTGGGGGGTAAAGTCGGCGTCGCGCCCCGGATCTTCCTGAAAAAGCTGGTTGCCGATATCCTCGACCGCATCGATCAGTTCGACGATTTCGATCCTCACGAACATTATCGGCTGACGATGTCCGATACAGAATTAACTCCCGTCGAACGCCAGGCCGCCGGTGCCACTGATGTGGATGAAATCGAACTCGAATTCTAGAGGTGTGATATGCCGGAGCAGATGCTGAAATCGTTGAATCAGCTGGGTGCAAGTGGAAATCAACCGGAGACCCTGATCTACAACGAAGGCTGGATGCTGCGTCTGATTCTACAGGCCGCAGAAGAGGGGTATTTCAAAAACGATAAGTATTTCCCCAAAGGAATTAATTGGTTTTCAGAAGGGCAGTTGCGATCTCCTTTCGGCAGGAAAAAGGGAACTCCATACGAGAAAAACACTCACACGGATGGCGCTGTCGGCGACATCACCAGAGAGAAAGGAACGAAGAGCGCCATTAAGTTGAATTCCGATGCCAAACATTTTTGTGTTTACGAAGCCAAAATGTTTTCAGGACTTTCGCCGGGAACTAAAAATGCGCCTGGCTATAATCAGGCAGCACGCACGATCGCCTGCATGGCACATACATTAGAGAAAGCCGAGCAATTACCGCGTGAACTGGAAACGGTAGGATTCTTTGTGGTAGCTCCTCAGGCACAGGTCAACAAGGGGATATTCGACGCTGCCATAGATGCTGATTCGATACGAGAGGCCGTTGGAAATCGTATTTCTCAGTTCTCTATAGATGTGCAAGAGACGTTTATGAATTGGCAAACTGATTGGTTCGAGCCACTCCTCGAAAAAATGGTGCAAGATGAGTCTTTGAAGTGTATTGCCTGGGAAGACCTGATAAATGAGTTGACTCAATTTAAAGACGAAATAAATAAATTCTATGGGATTTGTTTAAATTATAATTCACGTCAGCAGGATCCACCTTCTACCTCGCTTCCTGACAGTGGTAAATTCTATAAGATTTCAGAAGGCAATCGGAAAGACCAAACTGTTGTCGTCTGTTTCTCGGGGGCTCGGCGGAGTCGAGTGTATCAACCTAGCAAACGCGAGAAGTCATTCCTAGTTGCAAATGAGTGCTTAACTCCTGTTGAGGTCGAGGAAGGAATGGTGGTTCCTCATTCCCCTCAAGTGAACTGGGAGTACCAATACAAAGACGACGAAGACCAGGAATTTACAGTTAAAGTTCTCAATACTGGCCCCTGCAACAGTCGCGTAATCAAAGTCGATAACAGTCAGGACGAAACCTCATTTCTAGTTCCGAATCACTTTCTCGAAGAACCAAGTGAAGGACTTTCCGCTTGAGCAGTTTTGACCTTCTCCATCCTGCACTGCAGCATCACATCGTCAACAGTCTGGGCTGGCGGGAGTTGCGCCCGTTTCAGGATGCGGTCATTCCGGATATCCTGGCAGGAAAACACCTGATCGTGCTGGCGCCGACTGCGGGCGGCAAAACGGAAGCAGCTTTTTTTCCCGTCGTGTCCCGGATGCTCACTGAGGAATGGAACGGCCTGAGTGTGCTTTATATCTGTCCCATCAAAGCGCTGCTCAATAATCTGGACATCCGCCTGCAGGGGTACTGTCGGTTGCTGGGACGACGCTCCGCACTCTGGCACAGCGATGTGAAACCGGGAGAACGGAAAAAGATTCTGCGCGAACCGCCGGACTGCCTGTTGACCACACCTGAATCGCTGGAAGTAATGCTGGACTCTCCCAACGTGGATGCGCAACGCCTGTTTGGCAATCTCCAGGTGGTCATCATCGATGAAATCCACGCTTTTGCCGGTGACGATCGGGGCTGGCATCTGCTCTCCGTACTCGAACGGATCTCGCGTATCGCGGGGCGGGAGCTGCAGCGTCTGGGGCTTTCTGCTACCGTGGGAAATCCAGAAACGCTCGTGGACTGGCTCGCCGGCTCCTGTCAGCGGCCCCGCGATGTTTTTCTCCCGCCGGCCTCCGTCGCGGATGCAGCCGACGTCCAACTGGATTACGTGGGCTCGCTCTCGAATGCGGCAGTCGTCATTTCCCGGCTCCATCGGGGGGAGAAACGGCTGGTCTTCGTCGACAGTCGGGCGCGAGCAGAACAGCTGGCTTCAGAACTTAGGCGACTGGAAATCACCACGTTTGTGACGCATAGTTCCCTCAGCCAGGAACAGCGAAAGCAGGCTGAAGAGGCGTTTGCTTCGCGTGATGACTGTGTCATTGTTGCTACCAGTGTGCTCGAACTGGGGATCGATGTCGGCAATCTGGATCGAGTGATTCAAATCGACTCGCCGCCCACCGTTTCCAGTTTCCTGCAGCGGATGGGACGCACCGGCCGCCGCGTGGGAACACTGCGGAACTGCCTGTTTCTGGCTACCAAAGAAGAAACGCTCATTCAGGCAGCCGCCCTGATTGAGCTCTGGGCAGCCGGCTATGTCGAACCAGTTGAGCCTCCCCCTCTGCCCTACCATATTCTGGCCCAGCAGTTGATGGCACTCATCCTGCAGGAAAGTGGGATCGGGCGCACCGACTGGTTTGACTGGCTCAAAGGCGTTTCGGGTTTTCAGAGCATTGCATCTGAGCAGGTCGAACAGCTGGTGAAATCGATGCTCGAACGGGAGATCCTCTGGGAAGAAGCGGGCATCCTGGGCATGGGACAAGCGGGAGAGAACACCTATGGACGCAGACATTTCATGGAGCTGTTTTCGGTATTTCTCTCGCCCCCGCTCTTTGCCATCCTTTATGGACGCCAGGAACTGGGGTATGTCGATGAAATGACATTTCTCAGTAAACAGGACGGCCCACGAAGTCTTTTGCTGGGGGGCCGTGCCTGGCAGATTAATCACATCGACTGGCAGAGGCGGAAAGCCTGGGTAGAACCAACCGATTCCAAAGGACGCACACGCTGGTCAGGAGCTGGCCAGGGCCTGGCGTATCGTATGACGCAGGCAATGCTGCAAATTCTATCGACGACAGAGAACCGGGACTATTGGTCTCAGAGAGCCACGCAGACACTCACGAAACTTCGAGAGGAGAATACCTGGCTGCAGCCGAAATCTACAGTCGTACTTCAGACGGGAGGTCAGGAAGTTGAATGGTGGACCTATGCTGGATCACAGGTCAATGCCGCACTGGCCTGCCAGCTTTCCCGTCTGACACGAAGCGAAGTCCGGTGCGACAGTTTCATGCTGAACTTTCAGTCCTCCCTCGCGTTCGAGGATATCAAGACGGCGGTCTCCACAGTCGTCCGGCAAAACGCTGACGACATGTACCCGGCTGTTGAAGAAGAGGCTTTAGAAGGGCTCAAATTCTCCGAATGCCTGCCCGCGGAACTGGCCATCCAGATGCTGGCCCACCGCCTGCAGGACAGAAACGCCACCAGGGAACTCCTCCAGCAACCAGTCAGATATGTGATTCAATAGGAAGTTTGTTCGAGACATTCGATTCTGACGAACGGACCGGAAAACTGACTCAGGCAGCTGCTCTCTTAGTCAAATACTCTATACCACACGATTAAGGGCATTCAGAGATCAGGGCGATAAGTCGCTTTGCTAAAAATCTTTCCGTCACTTCAGCTGTGGGGTAAATCAGAGGCAATCTATTCATAGAGTTGAGTATGCAGCTGACTTCCAAGGTTCTAGAGGCAGGTCATGGCTTGTGACAGTCATCTTATCCAGTCATACGGAGCCCTTCGTTGCGGATGTCGCTACGCTTTTGCTGGTTATCACTTCCTTCGGAATTACTTGATAGGGCTGCAGAGCACACGAAAGCCAAGAGAGTAGCCTCGTTTCTCTGGGATTGACCATAGCGGAACCTCGAACCGCATACTCATTGGGTCATGAGACTGTCGACATTCGCGGTGGAAGGTCAACATTATGCCGCATCTGCCAGACCGTCTTCTCTATGTGCTGTCATGTCTGGTGCAGCATTTTTCTTATTCTGCGAACTTTGTTCGGCTGCTTCAAAAGAAACGGAATCTGTAAATGTGCGAATGTGCAAATCCTGTTGCGGAAATGCAATTTCAATACCAGCCTCCTGAAATACCTGTTTGATAGCAACATTCAAATCGTGCAAGACGATTGAATAGTCGTCTCTCTTTCCAATGAAAACACGCAATTCCAGATCAAGTGTGCTGTCACCGAATCCCTTGAAAAGTGCAGTCGTGCGAGGTTCATTCAAAACGAGTGGATGGTTTCTCGCGACTTTCAACAACAGCTCCCTCGCAGTCGATGGGTCACAGTCGTATGAGATGCCAACAGGAATCACAAAACGCGTAATAGGATCAGATAGAGTCCAGTTGACTACGTCTTCGGTGATGAATCGTTTATTGGGGATAATTGATTCTTTACGATCATAATCGGTAACGGTTGTGGCACGGATTTGCATTCGCGTCACTGTACCGGTGACTCCGTTAACGGTCACTGTATCTCCAATTCGAATCGGTTGCTCAAAGAGAATGATTAAACCTGAAACCAAGTTCGCGAAGATCTCCTGTAAACCAAAGCCAAGTCCAACTGTCATCGCAGCAGCCAGCCATTGCACACTGGACCATTTGATCCCGACTAAATGGCAGGCCAGAATAAACCCTGCCAAACTAACGATATAACGACTTACCATGATGATGACATGCCGCATCGCAGTATCGATAGGCAATCGCCCCAGGATAGAAATTTCCAATAAGCCCGGGAGTGTTTTTGTCGCAACATAAGTGCCGAGAATGGCAATGATACTCAAAAACAAATCGGCCAAAGTAATGGGAACAATCTGTGGGACCTGCTCAGTAATGGTTTTGCCATCCGCAGTCTGCATCTGCTGATTTGACATTTCAGTAATATTCCAGAGCTCAACGCGATCGAATATCTGTAATGCGGGTAAGACATCAGACCAGACAAACCAGTTACAACAGAGAAACGTCAGAAACGCTGCCCCTCTCACCAGTTGACTCAATTGTTTGCCAACATTCTCCAGTTCATGTGCTGAATCATCAACGGCTACATTATCAGGCATATCTGATTTTAATTTTGACTTTTTAATTCTGAGTCTGAGAAGTTTCTGCTGTCGCATTCGATTCCAGACAACCAGCAAGAGTCTCGTCAAGAGTTCCTGAATCAACAACAGTGCCAGCAGGAAACAGACAACCAGCCACATTCGCTGCAACAGCTGGTTCGCTGTGTAAACGTATCCCATATAAAGCAGTGAAGCTAATGTGATTGTGAAGCCAACCCCAAATAGATAAGTTACAAACCGAAAGCGATGTCCCCATAAATTGCCTGAGCTTGCAAATGCTTGAGGAATAGCACCCTTGCCTGGTCTCAACGAAATGTGCAGGTAAAACCCAAGAATTCCTAGGCCGGCTAAAAAGGAAATACGTCCCAATGAATTCTGCCACTCTCCACTATGATGACGGGTCAGCATACTGACGATGAACAAAGTCGGGAGTGCTAAGAAACTGAAGCGATTTAAGTTTCGGGATAATGGAGCCAGACTGGCTTGAGGCCAGCCAAAATGCTTGTCTGCCAGACCACCTTCGCGACAAATCATTCGAAATAATTCGATCACAAAATAAAATATGGCAACCGATGTGAATGCATCTGCCAGACCAAGAACCAGGTCCGTGGCGTTTTGATTGAGTGACATCCACCAGCCTACGCACCAGAACATCAACGGCCCCACGGCGGCCAGGAATACTGTGATGATAAATGCCCGGAACGTGGGGATAAACGAGAGATGATTTTCATCCTGAACGCGCTGCCCTGACTCTTCCAGCCATCCTTGCAGACGTTTTCGACTTACAATTAACAGGATGCAGGTCAGTATCAGAAATAAACTGGCAACAGGATAATCTTGCGCATTGCGAGTCGTGCTTTTATAGACGTCATACCAGCTTTGAGGCTTTAAAAAAGATGCCAATGCATCATAGCTCTTGGTAAACTCTGCTTTGCCAAGTTGATTTGCACTGGGGATCCATAAGATCTGTTCGTCAATATAACTCCGATACGATGTTGTTTCCTCAATCAACTCGCGCGACACTAATTCGAGATTACTGAGATTGTCGTGGTAGGTATGATAGTCCAGAATCAGGCTGTCCAGATATTGACGGCGATCTTTAATCAGTTCTCGGACAATTTTTTCAAGTTGCTGAGGATGTACCTGGTCTGAGTCGACATCGAGGTCAACCAGTGTCTGCTCAATGGTCTTTTCATAATCGCCTAACTGTGATCGATCATTTTCTAATTCAAGAAGTGCTACTTGTGCAGCTTGCATTTCCTGTTCACTGAAAACAATTCTCTGTTTATGAATTTCAATGGCGGGTAAATGGTCTCGACGGTTTCTGAGCAGCAAACCAATGGTTGGGGTCATCCCATACACTTCGATCTTCTGTTTGACTGACTTGAAGTCCTCTTTTAATTTCGTCAACTTTTCCTGAACGCTCAAAAGATAGCCTGCAGGACCCGAGACGAGTTCAATACTCTTAGTCAGTTTCGTTCGACTTTCAGCCAGCAGAACATTTTTTTCTGCATATTCCCGAACTGCCGGATGGGCATTGCTGGCTGCTGTTCTCGCTTCTGCTGCCTGTCTTTTTGATTCAGAGGAACGGAAATCGTTCACAATCACCTGGTGCTTCTCAACCAGTTTTTCTGCTTGCGAAACCTCGCGTTTGGCGAGATCACGTTTTACAGGGAACAATTCGACTAAGGCATCAGATCGATTGATCTCGGCATCAATCATCAAAAGCTGTTGCTTTAACGCCGCCTGGCGGGCCTTATTCTCAATGCCAATCACATAAGCTTGTTGTTCAGAAGATGACTCGCTGCTGGCAGGAGTTAATTCGGTTTTTATTTTCTCCAGCTGACTTTTAGTGCCTTCTTTTAATTTAGCCAGTTCGGTTTTGCGATTCGTACGGTCCTTCGAGTTCAAATCTTTTTCTGCCTGAACCAGTTTGGCCTGAGCCGCTTTTAAAGCGTCTTTGGCTTGCCCTAACTGCTGTTCAAGCTGAGCGAGTGTGGCATCTGCCTTAAGCTCAATCTTGGTGACTTCAACCTCTGTCTCGAGCTTTTCTTTTAACTGCTTGAGTAATTCCGGAGCCTGCTTGATCTCGGCTTCAAACTGAACTGTCTTAGCCTGATACTCTTTGGCATTTTCAAGCCATTTGATTGCCTGGTTTAAGTAGGCGAGATATTCAGTCTTTTTCTGGCTGTCTACAGATTCCGAACTTTCAAGATTTTTGATGATTTCGTTGATCTTGTTTACAGTCAACTCATCCTGCAGGATGGATTTCTGCTGTGCCGGAACTTCTTCAGTCCCTTTCTCTCCCTGCGGGGATCCCTCAGCCTTGTTATCTTTGGCAGACTGGGTGTGACTCATTTGCAGGATTGATTTGGGAACATTATCGGCTGTATTAAAATGCGCTTTGGGAACATCGCTCTTCAGAGTCGGAGGGCCTCCGAATGGATCTTGCGTTTTTGTACTTGAACGCGCGGGTTTGATTTGATTGTCCCACTTGTTCCTGATCGGTGATGAGATACCTTGATTGGTCCGTGAACTGCTAAAAATATCATCAACCTCAACCAGAGGTTTTTCTTTCCTGGTCTGCTGTGCCGTACCGGATGAATGTTGAGTATTCACCTTCGTTTGCCGAGTCAGCGGTTCCCACGTTTGAGCATGTGATTCGTTGCTAAGACAAAAGAACACAGCAGTCAGCAATACAAGACTAAGTTGTCTCATTAGTAAACCTGTTGAATTAGACCATTTGACCGCCCTGGAAATGGAGCTTGAGGCGGTCGAGATATGAAGTTTGATGTATAGATCTTCCACCACAATGTTTGGCTGGATTGAGCGAAAACGGATAGTGGGGTTAGATTTAAAGAAGACAGAGAGATGGATATTAGAGAAGGAGAGGAGAGGGTCGCAGGATATAGAATATGACCATCTCGGTAAAGGTTATTTTCCTGTGGCAAGTCTCAGCCCACGATCTCGAAAGATCTCTTCAACATTACTGCCGCTGTGCAATTCAATCCAGAAACGAACGACATCGCCTGGCCGGAATCCTGCACTGCTGGCTACTGCCATGATCGTAAAGGATTGGTAAACGTGAGTTATTTTACCAGGTCATCTGCCGGGAGCCGGCCAGGGGCAAGTGGACCTGCTCAAAGAAATTGTAAGAAGGTGAACTATTGATAGTCCGGCATAGTACAAAGTCAACCTGGAATTTCGAATCTTCTAAAGCTCCAGGTATCACACGCCTCCCAGAATCAGCTGATGCAGAAGTCTTTACGAAAAGGGTTTTATTCGTCACGATATTCAATATCGGTTTTAAGATATGACGAGTCAGGATAATGCTATGGAACCATCTGGGCAGGATGGCAGAAAAACAATGATGGAACGTCAGGTAAAATAGCGGAAACACTAAATCATCTTAGTTCTCCTTCGTAGTCTCGAGTTTTGTCTGTGAATGTAAGTATTTACTTGTTCTAACTCTACCTGTCTCCGTTGAGTAAGGGGTTAAGCAGACATCTGCACCAGTACAAAATATGGATGCGATTCAAACTACCGTTGTTCAATTATTTACGCCTCTCAGCCTGACGCTGATTGTTGTGGGAACATCGCTTGGCATTTTCGTGGGGGCGATTCCCGGGTTAACCGGTGCCATGTTGATCGCACTCACGTTGCCGTTGACGTTTACGCTCGATCCTCAACTGGCGATGACGTTGTTGGTGAGTATGTATGTGGGGTCCATCAGCGGCGGCTTAATTACCGGCACACTTCTGCGAATGCCCGGCACACCCGCCTCTGTGATGACTACCCTGGATGGTTACCCCATGTCGCAACAGGGACAGCCCGGCCGTGCGCTGGGGCTGGGGATTTATGCTTCTCTGGTGGGTGGTTTAATTTCCTGTGTGTTTTTGGTCTGCTTGTCTGCCCCGATTGCCCGCTGGTCAACACAACTGGGACCTTTTGAGTATTTCTCGCTGGTACTGATGGCCCTGGTGTTGATCGCGTCCATTGATGGTGCATCGCTGACACGCTCACTCTTCTCGGGAACATTGGGAATATTGGCGGCCATGCCGGGGATTTCCGCAGCCACAGGCGAAGTGCGACTCACATTCGGGTTCACTCCTCTTAATGGTGGATTCAAGTTGTTGCCCGTTTTAATTGGATTATTTGCGATCAATCAGGTGCTGCGCGACATTGCGAATATTGACCAGAAAATTCCGCGTGTCTCGGCAACTCACAGGGGCTTGCTGCTGACTTTCGCAGATTGGAAAGATCAATGGGTGAATATGATGAGGTCTTCTCTGATTGGGACCTTTATTGGCATTCTTCCCGGCATTGGTGCCAACATCGGTTCGATCGCCGCTTATTCCGCTGCCAGAAACAGTTCTAAGACTCCGGAACAATTCGGTTCCGGTTCTGCAGAGGGAATTATTGCTTCCGAAGCAGCCAATAATGCGACTGTCGGAGGCGCTTTAATTCCACTCGTGGCGATGGGCATCCCCGGCAGTGTGATCGATGCCATTTTGCTCGGCGCATTAGTTCTACATGGATTGCAACCGGGGCCGCGATTATTCAGCGACCATCCCGAACTCGTGCATACGATTATGGGAACCTATTTTCTGGCAAACCTGGTCATGTTTGCGGTGATGATTGCATCCGTCGGTTTCCTGGCAAAACTGGTGCGGTTCCCACGCCCTTATTTGTTGCCCATTATTCTCACCTTTTGCATTGCCGGAGCATTTGCGTTGTCGAACCGCATGTTCGATGTCTGGGTGATGCTTGGTTTCGGGCTGCTGGGACTGGTATTAGAACGAAACCGAATCCCACTGGCACCCTTTGTCATTGGTTTTGTGTTAGGTCCGATTGCGGAAGAAAATCTGTCCGCCGGGCTCATGTCATCGCAGGGGAACTGGTTGCCGATCTTCGCCCGTCCCATTTCTTTACTCTTTGTCGTCATCTCTGCCTTATTACTCATTGTGCCGCTCGTGCGTCAGTTCCGGAAAAAACGAGACAGCAAACAAGAGTCCTTGAAAGACGATGAATCCAAAGAGAAGACTATCACCGATCAGTCAGGAACATGTTGTGAGAATGGGGAGCAGCATTCGCACTCAGTCTGGAGTCGATTTGGTTTACCAGTCTGGCATACGACTGCGGTGCTGTCGATTATGGGCATGCTCGTCTTTTTGTATTCCGGCTTCTTCACGAATCAACAGGGGCTGACACAATTTCCGCAACGCCCCATTCAGGCTGTTGTGCCATTTTCTGCAGGAGGCGGCACGGACCTGTTTGCCAGAATCATTCAAAAGTCAATCACCGAGGACAAGCTGCTGAAACAACCTGTCGTCATCATCAATCAGCCCGGAGGCAGTGGAACGATTGGGAGCCGCTATGTCAAACAGGCGCGGGCTGATGGGTACAAAATACTCTGTAACCATGAAGGGATTATTACATCGAAATACTCCGGCAAAGTGAACTTTGGCCCGGAGGCCTTCGAGCCGATTGCCCAGACGGGAGAGATCAATCTGGTGGTTGCCGTGCAGCAAAATGCCCCGTACCAAAATCTGGCTGAGCTGTTGCAGTATGCTGAGAAACATCCTGGTGAACTTCAATTTGGAACCAATTTCGGGGCCCTCGCCCATTTCGCTGCCAAAAAGATAGAACAGGCATCGGGGGGCGAATATTTTAATTATGTGCAATCGGGAGATGGGCAAAAGCGATATACGATGCTCATTGGAGATCACATCAATGCCACCATTTTTTCGCTGGCAGAATTTCTGACCTATCAGGGAGATGGGAAGATTCGCGCCTTGGCAGTCTTGTCTGACAAGAGGCAATCCGCCCTGCCGGACGTTGCAACGGCTCGCGAACAGCAGATCGATGCCGTGGTGGGTAACTCGTTTTACTGGTGGGCACCCAAAGGGACTCCGCAAGAGCGAATTGATCAGCTGGCAGATGTACTGGAACAGGCGATGCAATCTGATTCTGTACGGAATCGTTTGCAGGTGTTGTCGATTGCACCAGTGTTTTATCGGGGTGAGAAACTAAATGAGCATATCAGCCAGAGTGAGAAGAAATTTAGCGAACTGGTTACCGGCTCAACAGTTCAACTGCCTGATTTTCCTTTCTATATTATCATGGCAACTCTCTTATTGGTGAGCATGATTGTCGTGCAGGGAATCTTTCTCAGACAAACACCGTCAACAATTCGTCCCTCAAGCAGCAAGCCGCGCATCTGGCTGGCCGTTTGTTGTTTTGTAATGCTGTGCTGCTATGTGCTGGTGTTAGAGCAGAGCTGGCTCAATTACTGGCTGGCGACCGCATTGATGATTGCAGTCACGGGAGGAACTATGGCAAAATGGAAACCGAGCTATTTGCCAGTTCTCATCGAACTCGCTTTGTTGACTGGTCTGGGAACAGAAATTGTGTTCACATCAGTGTTTTCTGTTGTACTACCGTAACTGGTTAATACCAGCGCAGAAAAACAGACCTCACGCAGAGGTTCCAGAGTTTATTCAATCACAAAGTCTAAAAAACACGAAGGCTGTTCCATGACGCGCCCTAATATTTTATGGTACTGCACCGACCAGCAACGGTTTGACACGATTGGTGCACTGGGGAACGCGTATGTGAAAACGCCCGTGGTTGATTCACTCGTGGCAGAGGGTGTCGCCTTTACCCATGCATATTGCCAAAGTCCCATCTGTACGCCCAGCCGGGCGAGTTTTATGAGCGGGTTGTACCCCTCGCGTTTACACAATACCAGAAATGGCAATGACACCTTTCCTGACTGGCCTCCCCTGATCAGCAAGTTCATCGCCGAGAGTGGTTACCTGTGCGGGTTGATTGGAAAATTTCATTTAGTGAGTGCCGGCCATCGCGTAGAACCTCGGCTGGATGATGGGTTCACAGTCTGGCAGCACAGCCATGCTCCGCGTGATGACTGGCCTGCAGGCACACACGATTATGCCGACTGGGTGCGTGCTCAGGGAAAAAGCCTGGATGATATGCGAAACAGCAAAGAGCATGTGGACCCCGAATATCATCAGACAAAGTGGGCCTCTGATCGGGCGATCGAATTTATCGAACAGGATCATCAACAACCCTGGTTGCTGAATATCAATGTCTATGACCCACATCCCCCGTTTACGCCTCCTGAAAAATATGCAAACATGTTCGACCCGACCGCGATGCCCGGTCCCCATTATGAACAGTCTGACCAGGCCACTCAGGAACTGCTTTCTCAAGTTGATTTTCAACCTGTCACGACCTCAACGGAAATCAGTGAGCTGAAAAAAATACAGGCACTGTATTATGCCATGATTGCTCAGATTGACGATCAGTTTGCGCGGATCCTGAACGTGTTGGAATCTACAGGACAGCGAGACAATACGGTCATCATTTTCACTTCAGACCATGGTGAGACGTTGGGAGATCATGGGCTGGTACAGAAGGGATGTCGTTTTTATGAAGGGTTGATCCGGGTCCCATTGATTTTCTCCTGGCCGGGACACCTTGTGGCCAACCAGCGGGCCACCGGGCTTGTGGAATTACTCGATCTTTCTGCCACCTTACTCGATTTAACGGGGGTTCCCATCCCTGACTATCATCAGGGGCAGAGCCTGCTCCCGGTACTCACGGGCGAACAGACGGGCGCACATATTCGTGATAGTGTTCGCTGTGAATATTTTGACGCACTCGATCCGTTTTTTACGGGCGGGGAGGGTAGTTTTGCGACCATGTATCGCGACGACCGCTATAAATTATCTCTGTATCACGACAAGGCTTTAGGCGAGCTATACGATTTGCAAACGGACCCCTGGGAACACAACAACCTCTGGGACGACCCGGCACATCAGGCTGCCAAACACGAGTTAATCTTAGCGAGCTTTAACAGCCATGTCGTCTTAACAACCGATGTGGGCTCCAGGCGGATTGCTCCGATGTGATATAACTCATCCCGGCTTAAAACAACGACACCTCCCGATTTCCAGCGCACTTCTGTCTCCAAAACTGAACAGACTCCCCTTGATCTGCACTTCCCGAATCATAAAGTTGTGCAATTGTGCTTCGCGCGCGAGGCGGACGATGTGTGCACCGGAATCTGCCGAACAAGTGACTCAGAACCACCTGAATCGCCGTAGATTTTTCCGACTTTTCACCGGAACAATCACCACCGGTTCCCCCTGTCTCGTAACATTTCAAATCATTTCGGAGCACTTTCAACGCACTTCGCAGCACACTCACACGGAAGTCACTGCACATTGAGAGCATTTCACTCCGCGCGCAACCCCCAATTCCGCTTGACCCCCTCACGCCGATTCACAAAATTGAGACATCATGGGAGGAGCTGACTGGAATCCAGGATAGAAAGCACACGGGAATCGTCGTAACAGTCCATCTGTTTGCAGACAGACCAGATCGATTCTAAGCAACCGCACTACCGCGCCAATCTGAACATCGCACAGTCGTTCGCGCAGGACTGTTCCCAGGTTCTACATCAATTGCTGTCGGCGGTATCCGTCATTGAAATGAATGATTCGACGTCACGACTAAGCCAGTGCACCGTGCGAGAGTAACAACCGTTTTTCGGCGGTGACGCAACGTTTGCGGGCTTCTTCTTCCTCGTTCTCGCAGTCGGCATTATTTTTTCGGATCTGAATGAACTCGTCCTCCACTTCCAGAAAGGCAGCGACAATCTCCGGATCGAAATGACTGCCGGATTCGTTCTGAATGATTTCTGCGGCCATTTCATGGGAATAAGACTCTTTGTAGACCCGCTTGGAAGTCAGCGCGTCATACACATCAGCCACGGCGACAATCCGGCTTTCCAGCGGAATCGCTTCTCCGGACAGTCCATATGGATAACCATCGCCGTCAAACCGTTCGTGATGATGCAGCGCAATATCATGCGCCATCTGCAGAAAACGGGCATTCGGAAACTGCTTCACTGCAGCCGCTAAGGTTTCCGCGCCTTTCAGCGTATGTGTCTTCATCAGTTCGTACTCACTCTCCGTCAAGCGTCCCGGTTTTAACAGCACACTGTCGGGGATCGCAACTTTGCCGATGTCATGCAGCGGACTGGTCTCATAGACCAGGTTGATGAAGTTGTCATCCACCAGGTTCTGATAACGGGGCTGTTTCTGCAACTTCAGGGCCAGTACGCGACAGTAGGAACGAACCCGCTCCAGGTGCGCACCCGTTTCCGGATCACGCGACTCTGCCAGCTTAGCCAGGGCGAAGATCGTCATTTCACGACTTTCCAGGCCAATAATCCGCTGCCCCACATTCGCCCGCATCAGGAGCTCTCCCGGATGAAACGGCTTCGTCACGTAGTCATCGGCGCCTGCGTGTAACCCGCTGATGATATCTTCCGACTGATTGTTGGAAGTCAGCATGATCACGTAAATGTAACGGTTGAGGTTGCTGTTCCGGACGGCCTTACAGAACTCGATTCCGTTCATGACCGGCATTTCCCAATCGCAGATCACCAGTTGGGCCTGGTTCTGACTTAACAGCTCCAGCCCTTCCTGGCCGTTACCGGCTGTAAGCACCTCGTAGCCACCTTCCAGCAGCGTGTTTTGAATAGCCAGGCGGGCCAGGGAATCGTCGTCGATTACTAATGCTTGCTTCATTTCGCGTTCTCGTTGATTGATTGAAATTCTTTTCGTAGTTTAGGCAGGCTGTCCAGGCACTCCTGCATTTCTGCAACCACCTGCTTGATCAGCTCGTTAAGATCATCTGTGTATGACTCATTCTGACTGGCCTTCTCGACCTGGAGCGAAAGGTCATATAACGGAGAGGCACAAAGAATTCCTGCCGTCCCCTTTAACGCATGCGCCGAATCCGCGACTCCTGTCAGATTCCTCTGATCGGCATTCTCTTGAATCTCAATGATGCGGTCGGGGCCGACGGCCTCAAGTTCATTCAATAATGAGTTGGCAAAATCCAGGTTTTTAAAACAGCGCTCCCAGAGTTGCTGACTGTTTATCGGTGACTCGGCACGGCTCTTCTCGCTCTGATCACAATCCGCGCGGGACGAATCAGCAGTATCTGGCTTCTGTTGCAGCAGTCGTGCGAACACTTCTCGAATCTGATTCGCCTGAACCGGTTTACTGAGATAATCATCCATCCCGGCCTGCAGACAGACTTCGCGATCCCCTTTCACCGCATTCGCGGTCAACGCCACAATGGGGATGCGACCACTTAAAATACCGTCTGCCTCCAGTTGACGGATCTGCCGCGAAGCTTCAAAACCATCCATCTCCGGCATCTGACAATCCATCAGAATCAGGTCAAACTGACTTCGTTTGACCGCTTCAATGGTTTCGAGTCCGTTCAGAGCCGTTTCACAAGTGCAGCCCAGCGCTTTGAGCAACTCTTCCATATACATCTGGTTGATGCTCTGATCTTCTGCAATCAGTACATGGGCCGCTGGTAGTCGGGGCTGCTCCGTTGTCGTATATTCCTTGATAGACTCCACTGTTTTCAGGCCACCGTGCTCTTCTCGGCCGTTCAATACACCTTCGATCACGCTCAACAACTGACGTCGATGCAGTGGTTTGCAGATCGTCGCGTCAACTTCACGCTTCTGCTCTGAATCCAGCTGGTCTTCCAGTGAATTGAGCAACAACACGGTGTGAGGCAGGTCCTCCCGGGAACTGTTCCATAACTTCAGCTCATCAGCTCCGGCCAACTCTGAGTTCACCAGCAGCAGATCATAGGCAACATTGTTCTGTATCCCGGCTTCGATCGTATCTTGCACTTCAGCGAACGTACTGACTGCCACTGCCTCCAGCTTTAACTCTAAGGCATACTCACACAGAATCTGTCTCCAGGTCTGATTCTCTTCCGCAATCAGTGCCCGTTTACCCGCCAGATTGGAAGTCTGGGATGATGTCTCTGCCGTATCTGAAATAACCTGGAAAGGAATCTCAAACCAGAATGTCGAGCCGGTGCCCGGTTCGCTTTCGATACCGATGGTCCCACCCATCAGCTCTACTATTTCCTTCGAGATCGCCAGCCCCAGACCGGTGCCTCCGTAATTCCGCGTCGTCGAGGCATCTGCCTGCGAAAACGACTGAAACAGGCGGCCGATTTTCTCTTCCGAAATGCCGATTCCGGTATCAGAAATCGAGAATCGCGCCCTGAGCTGATCCTGAGTTGTACGTACCGATTCAACACGTACCACAACTTCACCCGCTTCGGTAAACTTGACCGCATTTCCAATCAGGTTTACCAGAACCTGACGCAGGCGGTTGCTGTCGCCGTTTAGCATGCGCCGTGCAGCGGGATCGACATAATAGGGTAATTCCAGTCCTTTTTCCGCGGCTCGCCAGGCCATGGTCGATACGGTATCGATCATCAGCTTTTCGAGGTCAAAGGCCTGCTGGTCCAGTTCCAGCTTCCCGGCTTCAATCTTGGAGAAGTCGAGAATATCGTTGATCAGGTACAACAGTGATTCCCCACTGGTCCGACAGGCGTCCACAAACTGGTGCTGTCTTTGATCAAGCTTTGTCAAGCCCAGCAGCTCTGTCATGCCAATGATTCCATTCAAAGGCGTACGCAGTTCATGGCTCATGTTCGCCAGAAATTCACTCTTGGCCCGACTCGCCTCTTCGGCCGTCTGCTTGGCAATTTTCAAACTTTCTTCGGTCGCTTTCTGCGATGTCACATCCAGCACGAAGCAGAGACAGAGGTCGTCCGCTTCGTCCAGCATGGTCACGCCAATCACCACTGGAATTCGTGTTCCGTCCTTGCGGAGATACTCTTTCTCGAACGGTTTGGCGTGTCCCGTCTGGCTCAATTCTTCAGTCGCCGCCAGGTCCATTGTTGCCCACTCGGGTGGCGTTAACTCTTGCCAGTTGAGTTGGTTGTCGATGGCATCTTCATAGCTGTAGCCCAGAATGCGCAGCAGTTCATCGTTGATCTGTTCGATTCTGCCATCCAGCCGGCAGGTCATGATTCCCAGAATGTCGGCAGTCAGTAACCGCTCGAACTGACCGGTGGCCTTGCGTAATGCCAGCTCCGATTGCTTCCGCGGAGTGATATCAACCTGCGTCGCGATGAAGTTAACCAAAGTCCCCGCCTCATCGAATACGGGATCGATTTTGACTTCCACCCAGTATTCCCGCTGCTGCCGATCGTAGTTGATGATCTCAACCGCCACACTTTTCTGCTGTTGCAGATGGTCATGCATTACAGCCGTCGTTTCCGGATCTGTATTTGGTCCCTGTAAGATCTCCCCCGGTTTTTTGCCTTCGATTTCTGCCAGTTCATATCCGGTCAACTCGCTGAATGCACTGTTCACCCATTCAATCCGCCCCTGCGCATCGGAAATAATCACCGAGTGCTGTGTCTTGCTGGCAACCAGAGACAGTTTTTCCACCTGATCGTGATATTGTTTCAGTTCCTCAGCCGCGTCTTTGCGTTCCTGTATGTTTTCGACAACAGAGATGAAGTGCTTGGGTTCTCCCGTGTGATGTCGAACCAGGCAGACCGTCAGGTTAATCCAGACCTCGGAGCCGTCTTTGCGGAGATACCGCTTTTCCATTGAGTAGGAGTCGATTTTGCCTGCTAACAGTTGTTCGACGTGATACAGGTCGGCTGCCAGATCGTCCGGGTGCGTAATATCCTGGAAAGTCAGCTTCAACAGTTCATCACTGTCGTAGCCGACAATCTCACACAGCCCGTTATTGACTCGCAACCAGCTCCCATCCGGGGCGACCAGCGCAATGCCGATGGCAATCTGCTCGAACGTACTGCGGAAATTCTGCTCGCTTTCCAGGAGCGCATTCTCCTGAAGTTTACTCTCCGTGAAATCGTGGCAGACTCCGATGAATTGCTCGGGTGCGCCATCGTCTCCGTAAGTCACTCTCCCTTCCGCGTGTATGTAGTGCATGCTGCCGTCAGCATGGATGATCCGAAACTTCGAATTGAACGGGCACCCGGAGGTAATGCAGTCTTCGATCTGATCATCAATTCCCTTGCGGTCATCGGGATGCAGCAGGTTCAGGAAATCTTGAAACCGGAACTCCTGCTCTGTCCCGTAGACCTCGAATATATCTTGTGTTCGTTGATCACCATAAATTGTATTGTGTTTGAGGTCCCATTCCCAGATGCCGATCTGCCCCGAATCCAGGGCGAATTCGAGACGATCTTTATTCTTCTGCAGTTCTTTGGCCAGCAGCGCAGCGGAGGGCAGCGGAGGGCAGGTTCAATGCTGCCGGAACCAGACTGATCAACGCCACCACGGTAATCCAGGAGACGACCGCCGTGCACGCTTTGATCAGACCTGAGAAGCGATAGACGGGCCACCAGAAGATACCGGCTTCAATCAGGTGTCCCAGGCCGCAAAACAGAATAAACGCGGCAAACAGCCAGATTACTTTGGGAAAAGGCAGGTCCTTCCGCTGTAGCATGTAGTACAGCAGGATCACGGGAATCGCGAAATAGGCCCCGAAAATGCCGATATCCGAGATGATGTGTAACCAGCCGTTATCCGATGACCACGTTCCGCAATACCAGCGCTGTGGGAAATCACTGGTGTCGAACAGCTTCGAGAAAAAGACGAAAGGCCCCTCCGCCTGGAACTCTTTCTCAGCCAGGGGAGTTGCACAATGTCCGGGAGCGCACGATGGGCAGGCTTCTTCGGCCGCAAGCGGCGCGCACATTATGAGTGTAATCAAAACAGCTGGATAAAAATTTCTGGCGGACATCATTCTTTAAACGGATCGCAGGCTGCGTTGATTCAAGTCAAACTTGAAAACGCTCCTTCCTGATTCTTCTTGGGTTTGGTATCACGCTCAGCACAATAGTGGGCTGATGGATGGTTTCAGACAGTCTCTGCGAGCGGCAGCGAGACTGGTTGACTGTTCCGAGCGAACAAAGAAGACCGGTTCACCAGAAGTGAAACAACAGGCAATCGTTAAACACGGACCATTCGTCACAGTCGGAATAACGAGCGTCAACAGTTTTCTTCCTCGCTCGCTCAACAATAGAACGCAGTCAAATCGAAGCAGAAGAAAATGTTGTTTTTAAGCAACACCAGGATTTGTCGAAGTTCGGTTAAGCAGGTTCGTTCGCGTGATCCAGATATAACGAATTGTTCCCCTGAACTTGTGCACTGGAAGCGTGTCACGCTTCTGACTCTGAATCACCTGGCAAGAAAAGGATCGCTTACGATTCAGCACGCTTTTTCAGTTTCACTCGTACGAAATAGATGACCACGAAGATGAAGAGCAGTACATTGATTGTGAGCACCATTCCCGGTACGTACTTTTTTTTCGGTGTGGGAACGTGTCGTTTGAAGTGGTCGATCATCCGCGGGCTGTAACTGTATGGCGGCAGCATGACCACTGCCGTCTTTTCCTGAAATTCAGCCAGGTTCAATGACTCGTCGTGATCCAGGTCCAGTGCTTTAAATTCTTTTTCGAACTTGGTCCGCACCCGCTGGTAGTGAATGTCGTTTTTGAAACGTACAATCTCCTGGGTCGCAGCGAAGACCTCATCGATCGAGAGCCGACCATTGTCATTTTGATCCAGACTCTGAAACACAAGTTCCCGCGGTGCCCGGGCAAGGTCGAATTTCACAATAAACTCCCGCTGATCCAGATGCTGGTCCTGATTGAGGTCCAGCTTGACAAAGTAATCCTGGATCAGGCTCATCCCTAATTGTCCGGTCCCCCAGTTAAATTCGTGACGCGACAGTTTTCCATCGCTGTTTCTGTCCTTTCGCTCCACGTGCCATTTCACCACGGGATTGGCAATCGGAGTATTCATGTATTCATACAGCGATAGCACTCCATCCTTGTCTTCATCAAACGCCGGAATCAGGTAAGGAGCCAGATCGCGATGAAAACCACTGTCACCGGCCAGTTCCGCAGGATCGAGCCGCGCATCGAAATTTTTATCGATCCGCTTGAAGTAATAAACCGGATCGATCCAGCATTCACTCGTGGTCTTCCATTCTTCCAGATCTAATTCCTGGTCCTGATTGGCATCCGCCTGTCTGATCAGTTCCTCGATCGTGTTTTCCGCTTGCAACTGGGGTAAAAGTTCCCCGGCACTCAGTTGACCGTTGCGATCCGTGTCCAGATGTCGGAACAGACTCAGATTTACCACCCGCCCCGATGGCTCACGCAGTAGCACACCTTCTGGCGTACGCACCGCATAGGCAACTTCCAGGAACTGCTTCGTCTTCTCTGGTGAGAACTTGCCATTCCCATTCCATTCAAAAACAGACCTGGGAGGTAGCTTTGTCACTCTCTTCAAACGGCTTTTCTTCACGGATGAACCGTCTTTCTCTGGTGTCGTGGGCACTTCCGGTTCTGGCTCATTCTCGGCATCACGCTCCTGATCTTTGAACCGTTTTTCCTGCATGGCCAGCAGATGCTGGACTCGGTCTTTCACTGGATCTGGTATCCGTCGCTGTCCCGGGGGGACCGCGGGTGTGCTCAAGAATTCTTGAAATGACATCTTCTGGTCCTGATCAGAATCGCTGAGCAGGAATTCCAGTCGGCCGATCTGCTGATGCTCGGGCTTGAGCCGTGCCAGGTATTCCGCCTGGTCCAGCACCTTGTCGCCATTCGTATCTGCTTTGTCAAACGTTTTGCGGGGCGTCTGGGCATTCGTGGTGAACAGGAACTCGCCCTCATCCAATTGCCGATTGTGATCCAGGTCGAGCAAGTGAAATGATTCACGGAGCAGCGAACGGGCTGACAGGCCCAGGTTCCAGTCAAATTCCGCCTCCGAGAGCATGCCGTTATTGTTCGTATCTTTCCGCCCCACATGCCATTTCACCACCGGATTGGTGATCGGCGTGTTGCGGTACTCATAAAGCGAGAGCACCCCGTCGGCATTGGAGTCAAAAGCAGGAATCAGGTAAGGTGCCAGATCGCGGTGAAAACCACTGTCATCGGCCAGTTCCTCGGGATTGAGCCGCGCGTCGAAATTTTTATCGATCCGCTTGAAATAGTAATATGGATCGATCCAGCAATAACGTGTGGACTTCCATTCTTTCAGGCTCAACTGCTGATCCTGGTTCTGATCCGCCTGCTTGAGCAGGTCCTGAACTTTGTTATCGGTTTTCAACTGGGGCTTGAGTTCCGCGGCGTTCAACTGGCCATTGTGATCCGCATCCAGATGGCGAAACAGCATCCAGTTGACCACCCGCCCCGTCGGTTCGCGCAGCAATTCCCCCTCGGGCGTACGCACAGCATAAGCGATTTCCAGCAACCGCGTGATTTCGTCTCGGGTGATCTGCTCATCTTTGTCCAGGTCCCATTCCGGAAAGAACGTCCGTTCCATACCGGGAACACTCTCTTTCAACCGCGAGGCCTGGAACTCCTCTTTGCTGAGCCCCCCCTTGCCGTTGGTGTCCCATTTCGCAAATTGCGAATCCAGAGAACTCACCAGTTCTTTGACCCGGTCTCGAACAGGATCAGGAATCCGCCGCAACTCCGCCGGAACAGCCGGCGTTCGGAAGAATTCCTCGAACGTCATCTGCTGATCATCGTTGTGATCGCTGATCAGGAACTCCAGTCGGCCCACCTTCTGATGTTCGGGTTTGAGCCGCGCCAGGTATTCCGCCTGATCCAGCACCTTGTCTCCATTCGTGTCTGCTTTGTCAAACTGATTGCGGATTTTGAGCTCGGTTGCCTGGGGAATGTCTTTCAGAAAAGAATCCTCCCGCTGTTCTTCCTCAGCCGCCAATATCGGGGTGAGAAGTCCGCCTGCCAGCAACAGCAGTAAACCGCTCAATATCGCTGCTTTGGTTGTCAAGAACCGGCTGAAGTAGGACATAGGCATGATTTCTGTTTCTATCAACAAGTCGTCTGAATGTTTCGTCAGACGCGTATCTGAATACGGTCTCTATTGGGCCAGCAGTGTATTCTCCAGCGCCTGCCCCTGGGGACTGGCCATGGCAGCGTAAACTTTTCCATCAATATTCTCGGAGAGAAACTGGATATGTCCATCACAAAAACCAGCATGCACGCCTCCTTGATGCAGTGAGTTGGGAAAGGGGGAATGTCCTTCCGACTTCTGAATCCCCGCGTTGATCGCACTCTCTCCGGAGTTTGCCAGATTGTAATCGACGTTGCCTGCAGCGCAGTGTCCCCCCTTGCAGGGAGTTCCAATATAGAAGCTCGTCAGGTAAGGGTTCGGAGAAGCCCAGTTGGACAAGGGGTCTTGCGGATTGTAACCGGTGCGAATATTTTCCGAGATCAACAGCGTGTTGGATGACCCATCGGTGATGCTGGCCATGGTGTGATGCCGCTGCGCGCGAATTGTGCCCTTCCACGTTTCATTGAAAAACAGTCCCATCTGAAAGAACAGTTCTCGGTCGGAGGGCGTGCCATCCCCTTTCGTCGAGGAATTACAGGTGATCCCGTTCCCGTTCAGATCCAGCTTTCCGCTCAGTGGGCCAATCGGACAATCATGCACGCCACCGATCAGGGCCGAAAACCCCACGCCGCTATTCACGACATACGTCAGGTTCCCCTGTCCGGGAACTTCACTGATGTCATCAGGACAGATCAGTACCGGAATATACGTATCTCCCAGAGGACCATTCGTGGTCTTCAGGTAATGCTCATCAAAGTCCCACTCGTTATACAGACTTGCCTGATCGATGTAAGGCAGAATGTCCACAACCCAGCTGCGGAAAGAGCCTACCGTGCCCGGAGTCCCATCCCCATAATAGCCACAGGCAGGAAACCGGTTGGCACTGTCTGTCGCCTGTAACAGGCCCAGGCTCACATTCCGCATGTTGTTTAAACACTGGACCCGCCGCGCCGAACTCCGGGCCGACTGCAGGGCTGGAAATAACAGGGCAATCAGCATACTGATTACTGCGGTGACCGTCAGGAGTTCAATGATGGTATAGCCTCTCCGGGCGCGAAATGACTTCACCTTCCGGGACATGACAATCGTTCGAGTGCTTCTGTAATTACACTTCATCTGCATGCGACTCCAGCCAGCGGGCGGTAAAGTATGTCAGCACGGCAATGAAAATCAAAACGTCTGTGAAGTACATCCAATAGAAAAAGGTCGAACACTCTCCCATCAATGGGAAAAAGAGTTTCGCTTCCGCCTGATTTCGCGCGGGAAAAGACAGGTTCTGCCATTCGGACCAGTGCAGCAGATACAGCGCCGTCAGACCAGCCGTGACCAGGGACGCTCCCAGTTTGTATCCCGCACGCAGATAGGGGGTCGACACATAGGACAGCAGCGGGACGATCAACACCACGATCAGAAATGCACAGGCTGCATAAACCAGAAACAGTAGTGGAGAAGTCTCACCGACCAGTGGGAAATAGACCTGCTCTTCCCCCATCCATTGAATAAAACCATACACCCCGGCACACGCACACAACACCAGAATGCAGGCCAGAATCAGCATGCGTACTGCCGGACGCTGCAGAATGGAGAAGCTGATCTGGGGAACGATCTGCAAGGGCTCTGCTTCCTCCTGCTCTTCCTCCGTCGGTTTCGGGTTACGTGAATCAATCTTATCCACGGCCGCTTTCACCGTCGTCGACCAGGTCTCGTCTGAATAAGCGCCCGTCTCGGCTTCGTCGTCTGTTTCCTTGCTGGTGGTTTCCGCCACTGCTTCCTTAGAAGCAGAACCCGTCGGCTCACTTTTGCCGGTGCTCTTCTCTTCCGCAACATCCGGCGCAGTAAGAAACGTCTCCAGGTCTCCAGCATTCGCTAATACCAGATCGGGGTCAGCCTCCGCAGCGGGATCGACTTCTGCCCGCTCAAACAAGCCACTCACGGAGTCGGCACGTTGCCAGTTCGCTTCGTCACTGCTGCGGACCAGGGTTTCGGGGCCCAGTTTTTCGTCGCGCACCAGTTCCACCAGATCCTGAAACGGATACGGCCCCAGAATTTGTTCGCCCTGTTGGAAGTACCAGTTACTCATAATCGGGAGGGGTTCCAGCTGTTAAAGTATTTCGACTCGTTAGAAATGGTTATTTCTGGATGCAAGTACATAGGAGTACTGTTCTATGGTACATAGTGCGCGGGCGAGTTCCAGAGAGAAACACCCCAAAAACAGAATTGGAACCGCAAGACAGTGTCAGTCTGCTTTCGGAAATGGAACAGGGGCAAGACTCTCCAAGCCGAAAGTCCTGCCCCTGTAACGAAGCACGATGAGATTGGAATATCAGTCGGGCGGACAGTACAACAGTCACCCTTCCCGAAGAGAGCAGCCGAGGCCGCATTCCGCATCGGCTACGGAATTCCCCCACAATTCAGCAGAGAATACCGCCGCCTCTTCGGCGTACCCCGCGACAGGACATAGCCCTGTATGCTGAATCTGATCACATTTGCCGGTTCCGCATAGCGAGAGTCGATCTGGACTTTAACTGGCCGGATGTTAGAATACGGTCAACACTTTCCGACCTTCTATTGAAACGATGGGTATGTTTCGAAAAACCGTGTCCCTGATTCTGGTTCCGTTTGTAATGCTGACTCAGTCTTTCGCATTCGGACACGCGCATGCAGGTAACCAGCCTGCAGGACACGACTTGCGCGCCCACATTCACCTTAACTCTTCCGAGGCTGACGCGGAACATGAGCACGTGCATTCCCACGGGGATCACTGCCATGCACATGGGGACCACGCGCATTCCGAACAGGAGCAAGAACCTTCTAATCACCTGGAATCTCCGTTCGACCACAATTCCTCAGCCATCTATCTGAACAGTACCGACCTCACTTCCGGGGCACGTTCCAGCATCAATCTCGATGTGAACGACCTGCTCCTCTGGTCTCTGACCGGAGCAGATTCCGTGACCGAAGTGGTACCAGCGTACGGACCAGCCTTCCGTGTGCTTGACTGCGCGCCCCCCGATCCTGCTGCGCCGCTGTTCCTGCGCCATCATGCGATCCTGATCTAAGCACGCCACCCCGGCAGTACCAGATCGTAATCTGAATCTGGCCACATCTGCCTCTCACTTCAGGCGTTGAACTTGCTCTCCCTGTCCACGGTGACATTCCGTTTCGCAACAGGCAGTTCGCGATCTTCAAGGTCTGATTCTCCAGGGAAAATATTCCGCTTCGATTCACTGTGATTCTCATTTTAAAGAGATCATATCCATTGGCTGCATTGATCTGCGACCTGATAAGGGACAGACATGAACGTACTTCTGAAATCACTGAAACCCGTCCTGGCGATTACAGTTTTTATTGTCATTGCCGGAGCGTTCGTTTTACGAGACCGCTGGTTGCCGCTGCTGGAGCAGAATCCGTCTGACGCGGATCGTCAGGCTGCTGCCTCGAAAAAATCGGGGAGTAAAAAAGATTCCGAACAGCAGAAGATCATTCTCTCAGATCAGGCAATTGCCAACCTGGGATTGCGGGTCAAATCCATCCTCCCGGAAACGTACTGGAAAACGCTGCAGGTCCCGGGCATGATCGTCGATCGCCCCGGACGCAGCGACCAGGGCGTGATCTCTCCTGTGGAAGGCGTCGTGGAGAAGATGAACTTTTACCCGGGCGATACCGTGCGACCGGGAGACGTGCTCTATACGATTGGCATCCTCAGTGAATCACTACAGCAGACGCAGACGAATCTGTTCAAAGACACCCACAACATCGCACTGGCCGAGAAAAAACAGAAACGCCTGGAGACCTCGCGGGGCGCAATACCCGAAGCACGCATCATCGAAGTCGCCAATGAAATCAAGCGGTTGAAAGTCGCCATCAAAGGCTATCAGCACGAACTGCACAATCGGGGGTTCACTCCCCAGCAGCTGCAGGAAATCGCCCAGGGAAATTTTGTGCGGGACCTGGATATTCTCGTTCCCGATCGCCTGCCCCCTTCCCGGCTGCAGGAGACCTCTGTCGTGATGAAAACTTCGGGAGACACAGCTCGTCAGCAAACACCGCTCACATTCGAAATTCAGGAGAGTGACATCGACCTCGGACAACAGGTGAAAACGGGCCAGATGTTATGTCTGTTGGCTAACCACCGCCTGCTGGCCATCGAAGGGCGTGCTTTTCGAAATGAAACCCAACTGCTGGAACGAAGTGTCAGAGAGGGCTGGCCGGTCGAAGTCGATTTCCAGGAACACAGCTCCAGCGACTGGCCCCCCGTCGAGCAGGTGTTTCGCATCCAGAAACTGATGAATGTCATCGATCCGGTGAACCGTACCTTTGCCTTTCGACTGCCACTGGACAATCAGTCGCGTGTGGTGCAACAGGATGGGCAGTCCCAGGTGCTCTGGCGGTTTCGTCCCGGACAGAAAGTCCGGTTGATGATTCGGGTGGAAAAACTGGACAACGTATTCGTATTCCCCGCTGACGCCGTCGCCCGCGAAGGCGCAGAGGCGTTCGTCTTCACTCAGAACGTGAATACCTTCCACCGCAAACCGGTGCGGATACTGGAACGGGATCGCCGCCATACCGTGATTGCCAACGATGGTTCACTCACCCCCGGTTCCTTTGTAGTTCAGGGCGCCGCCGAACAGTTAAATCGCATGCTGAAGTCCTCCTCCGATAATGATATGCCCGAAGGCTACCATATCCACGCGGACGGCAGTCTCCACAAAAACGAAGACGAAGGGAAATAGGAGAACGCCGTGCTCAATTCCATTATCCGACTTTCGCTAACCCATCGCACACTGGTCCTGGCGGCCTGTGTGGTCATTCTGGCTTATGGCGGTTACCTGTCCACCACGCTGCCGATCGACGTCTTTCCTGACCTCGACCGTCCGCGCGTGGTCATCCTCACACAGTGTCCCGGCATGTCATCGGAAGAGGTGGAAACCCTCGTTACTTATCCCATCGAAACGGCCATTCTGGGGGCCAACGGCGTCGAGGATGTCCGCAGCCAGTCCAGCCAGGGCATGAACGTCATCTACGTCGAGTTCAGCTGGCAGACGGAACCTCGTTACGCCCGGCAGATCGTTTCAGAACGCCTGGCCAACGTTCCCATGCCGCCCGGGATCCGCCCGATCATGACTCCCCAGGCCTCGATCATGGGACAGATTCTGCACGTCGGGATCCATCGTCGCAAAGGGCCACAAGGTGGTCTGCTTGCGCCGCTGGAGCGGGTCGACCTCCTCGCAGAGCTGACTGAGCAGGAAGGACGCCCCCTGCTCACCGTCTGGGATCCCGTCGTACGCAACGATCCCGAACAGTGGCAAAAAGTCGAAATTCAAGATCCCCACTGGGACCCGGCACTCCCGGGGCGAGAGGTTTCATTTACCTGGAACAAACGTTCCTACGATGTTGTCTTTCCCACGCCTTTAGAAGAAAAGATGGACCTGCGGACCACGGCAGACTGGTTGATCAGACCCCGCCTGCTCAAATTAAATGGCATCGCCGAAGTCATCGTTATGGGCGGCGATCAGAAACAGTACCAGGTCCTCGTCGATCCGATCAAGCTGCAGGAATATAATGTCTCCCTGCAGGATGTCGAAGAAGCCGTGCAGTCGAACAATCTGAATGCCAGTGGCGGATTTATCCTCAGCGGACAGACCGAACGCCCTGTGCGGGTCATCGGCCGACTCGGTGCCCTGACCAATAATGTCCTCGAAGAACTGCGCCAGGCGCCCGTGAAGATGAATGGAGACCGGGCGGTATTGCTGGAGAACGTGGCCGAGATCGTCGAAGGTCCCGCACCCAAACGCGGAGACGCGAGTATCGACGGACACCCGGGAGTCGTGATCACCATTGTCAAACAGCCCCACGCCGATACCCGCAAGCTGACCGACGACGTCATGGCGGCACTCCGTGATGCGGAAACGTCCCTGCCAGCCGACATCGTCATCAATACCAAACTTTTTAAGCTGAAGAGTTTCATCGACCGCGGAATTTACTATGTCGAAGAGGCGCTGGTCATTGGGGCGGTACTGGTGGTGATCGTACTGTTCCTGTTTCTCTTGAATCTGCGGACAACGTTCATAACCCTCACGGCCATTCCTCTTTCGCTGGTCATCACGACGCTCGTGTTCCGCGTGGTGGGTGTGCTCACGGGGACCGAACTGTCGATCAACGTGATGACCCTGGGAGGCATCGCCGTCGCCATCGGAGAACTTGTCGACGATGCGATTGTGGATGTGGAAAATATTTTCCGTCGACTGGGAGAAAACAACATCAGCCCCGATCCCAAACCGGCGATTGTCGTCGTATTTGAAGCCAGTCGGGAAATCCGTTCGGCGATTGTCTTTGGAACCGCCGTGGTGGTGCTGGCCTTTATGCCTCTGTTTGCTCTCTCGGGAGTCGAAGGACGTCTGTTTGTTCCCCTTGGTGTCGCCTACATTGTTTCCATCCTGGCTTCCCTGCTTGTTTCGCTGACGGTGACGCCGGTCCTGTCGTATTACCTGCTTCCCCAGGCCAAAGCCACCCACACGCATCAGGATGGGCGACTGCTGCGATTTCTGAAATGGGGCGCCGGATATCTGATCCGGTTCAGTATGCGGCATGCTGCCCTCCTGCTACTGCTGACCTGGGGCCTGGTCGGTGTCAGCGTCTGGGAACTCTCGAGGCTGGGAGCAGACTTTCTACCGAAATTCGACGAAGGCAGCGTCCAGATCAACGTTACCCTGCCCGGGGGATCTTCCCTCAAAGCGTCCAATGAGGCCTCCTCGCTGATCGATGCCCAACTGGTCAAAATGCAGAAGTCAAAGGACAATCCCCGCGGCCCGATCCTGCACTTTTTCCGCCGGACCGGACGTGCTGAGCGGGATGAACATGCTCAACCCGTCAACGTGGGCGAATACATTCTGACCATGAATCCGGAAGCGGATTACGACCGCGATGAGTTCCTGGAAACCTTACTCTCCGACCTGAAAACCAACGTACCGGGAGTCGGCATCGAAGCAGAGCAGCCACTCTCTCACCTGATCAGCCACATGCTGTCCGGCGTCAAAGCCCAGGTCGGCATCAAACTCTATGGCGATGATCTCGATAAACTCCGCGAACTGGCAGGCGACGTTCGTGCTGCCATCACAGACATTCCCGGCGTAACGCCGCCGATCATCGATCCCCAGGAACGTGTCGATGAACTGCACGTGGTGCTCAAACCCGATGAGCTGGCTTACTTCGGGTTAAGCCGGGAGTACGTCGCCCGCTTTGTCGAGACTGCCCTCAAAGGGGAAGCCGTCTCTCAGGTGCTCGAAGGACAGCGGCGCTTTGATCTGGTCATCAAGCTCGATGAACCATATCGTTCCGATCCTTATAACCTCGGCACACTAAGGCTCGAACTCCCCGATGGACGAGGACAGATTCGTTTACGGGAGCTGGCTGACTTTCCCGCTTCCGCCAGTGGTCCGAACCTGGTCAACCGGGAAAATGTCCGCCGCCGGCAGACAATCCGCTGTAACGTTTCGGGACGCGATCTGGCCAGTACCGTAGCTGAGATTGAAAAGCAGGTTCGCACAGAAGTCGAACTGCCAACCGGTTATTTTGTGGAGTTCGGCGGGCAGTTTGAAGCACAACGCTCTGCCACACTCCTGATTACCATTCTGGCTGCCGTCTCGGTCGCCGGGATCTTTATCGTACTGATGATGCTCTATCCTTCCGCCCGCATCACCTTTCAGATCCTGAATGCCATCCCGACGGCGTTCATCGGAGGTGTCTTCGCGCTGGTCTTAACCGACCAGACTCTGACGGTCGCCAGCATGGTGGGCTTTGTGTCGCTGGGGGGAATTGCCGTTCGGAATGGCATTCTGCTCGTGACGCATTACTTCCATTTAATGGAAGAGGAAGGAGAAAGCTTCTCCCCCGAGATGGTACTTCGCGGCAGCCTGGAACGACTGGCTCCCGTGCTGATGACCGCACTCACTGCCGGGATCGCCCTGATTCCGCTGGTGGTGGGCGGGAACAAACCGGGACTGGAAATCCTCTATCCTGTCGCGACTGTAATACTGGGAGGCCTGGTCACGTCCACCTTCTGTGAATTCTTTATTCATCCAGGGCTCTTCTGGAAATTCTCAGGCAAGGATGCCGATCGACTGGTTCGCAGCGAAACATCGGATGCAGAACTCCTGCGAACTGCAACTCAACAACACTCTTGATATTTTCTCTCAAGCAAAGGAAAACGAAATGAAAAATCTGAACCTCTCCGGCTTACTCTTCGCCGCTCTGCTCGTAACAGGTTGTGCAGACAAAGGCACCCCTGAATCGGCACCTCCCGAAGTGGCCGCTGAGCCCGCAGCGCATTCAGAAGACAATCATGCGGAAGCACATTCTCACGGAACCGGTCCCAACGGCGGGGTCATTTTTGATCTGGGTAAGTACCATGCGGAATTCACCGTCGATCATCCCAGTCATGAATGCACGATTCTCTTCCTGGGTGCTGATGAAAAATCACCTGCTCAGGTTGCAGCCACAGAGCTGACGCTCACAACCAAAGAAACGAAAACGGCAGAGGGTAAGGTGGTCCCACCCATGACAGTCAAGCTGCTTCCACAGGACGCCGCGGATGGGAAAGCTTCCAAATTCGTCGGCACTGATCCCGGAATCGGAAACGTCGCAGACTTCTCCGGAACGGTACTGGGTGAAATCGACGGTAAACCCTCCCAAGGGGAATTTGAAGAATAATTGAACCGCCTGTATTACCGGTCTCGCAGCTGGTCATCGCCTGGATGAGTGATTCGGGCGGTGCCCGGCCGGGGCACTGTTACGTATGCACGGGGACACTTCAACGCCAGCGAGGATACAGACACATGTGGTATTATCTCCTGAAAGTCGCAGTGACGGCAGTTCTGGTGGTTGCCGTTTCAGAAATTTCCAAACGCAGCTCACTCTTAGGTGGTGTGCTGGCTTCGTTACCTCTGGTGTCTTACCTCGGCTTGATCTGGCTCTATATTGACACGGGAAGCACTGCCAAAGTATCGGAACTGTCAAGCAGTATCTTCTGGCTGGTCCTGCCTTCACTCTCCTTCTTCCTGCTTTTGCCCTGGTTGCTGAAAAAAGGAATGGGCTTTGGTGCCAGCTTCGGAATCTCAACGGTCGCAATGATCGGCTTCTACCTGGCGATGGTCGTCTGTCTGAAGAAACTGGGCATTCAAGCCTAGATCTGTTTCTCACCAGATGCCGCTTCAGCGAGGTCTGGTCAGCCAGAGTCTCATCTGCTGCAGTTTCAACGCCAGCCGACCGGCAATCGAGCCGCGAAATTCCGCGTATTCGTGTGCGGTCTGTTCTTGTTCTGTCTGCCGTTCCTGCAACTGGGACTGCAACTGTTGAAGCTGCTGTTCCAGCAGTTGAGCGCGTTGCTCAAACCCGGCGGCCCGCTGTTCGACTTCTGCCTGTCGTTTCACCAGCGGAGCCAGTTCCTGCAGGTAATTCGCCGCTGCTCTGAATTTGCTGTCAGGAGAAACAATCTCTCCCTGTCTCTGCTGCACAGCACCGTGATAGAGCAACTCCAGCTGATCCAGGTACTGCTCCAGGTCAGCCTCCTGGCGAATCCACTCTGAGACTTTTGATGCATCCGCCGCGTTATATCCGGATAGGGCATCCACAAGACGGGCTTCCGCTAAGGGAGCCGCCTGCATCGTCCTCACCCCAAAATTCAATCGGCGGAGCTGCTGCATGTTTTGTGAGGTCACCAGCCCTCCAACCCCGTAATGTTCGGTGACGACCACAGCACAACCCACGGCCATCGCTTCGAGCGCACAACGGGCTTTCGCGAACACAACGTCGTATTGAGGCAGCAACTCTTCGGGTCGGGACTGCACATTCCCCGAGCTCTGTCCAATGAGATCCACCCGCTCGATGCCCCTCGCACGACAGGCCGCACGAATCAGCCCCGCATAGTTCTGATCCGACGCCTGGTTACTGAAGATGAGCGCAGACTGCGGTTGTTCCGGCAGTGGCGCTCGCGGCTGATAACGTTTCAGATCGACGAAGTTATACAAAGTTCTGATCTGCTCAGATGCAATGCCCGGCGTCGTCAACAAACGCTCGCGACACAAATCATCGACGGCGACATACTTGAAAATATTCGGAAACACGACCGGACGTTCCTGCCAGGGAAGCCAGCCATGACAGTAATACACGACAGGCGTATCAGGAAAATGCAGCATCGCCGACATCGCTTCCAGATGATGCTGCGCGTGAATCACATCGGGCGGCTCCTGCAGTGCGTTCAGATCATCGATCACGGGGATCGTCTTCGACTGTAACTCTTCTCCCAGGTCTCCCAGTGTCGTGGAATACGCCACCGGCAGATGCCCGCGTCGCAACAGTCCCTGCGCCACGTCGGACAGAAACAGTTCCGAACCGGCTCGCAACGCGAGCGTATTATTCGTCAACAGGATCCGCAGGGGGGACGTCATGCGCGGTCGTCCCTCCCCAGTGCGGAGATCAGGGGAAGCATATGCTGACGAAACTCGATCGCGCGTTGATAGTAGCCCGCTGAGACCTGACGGGCCCCGTGCCGCTCATAGAACGGAGGTGTCTCCTCAAAATGATTCAATTCCTGACCCGAGATGGATGGCGAAAACCATTCCTCCCCCAGGATCCCGTTCCCGAATCGTGCGAGCATCTCTTCGACCTCTTCCAGCAGGGTACCTCCCACTTTCCGGGCGTAATCTCGAATCTGGGCCCGCTTCCATTCCTGTTCGGTCTGAGTGAGTGCATGGCACCAGGCTCCCTCCCGATCCGACCAGGCACTGGGAGAATCCACGAGCGGGAATTCATAGTTCTGCACTGTTCGACCGGATATCTGCTGCAGATCATGTACTGCACTGTCAATCAGGCTGCGACACAGATCGTGTGAAGGATTATAGCCCTCGATCGAGTCGCCCACCACCAGATTGATCTGTTGTTCTGCGAGTATATCGCAAATCTGAGTTCGCAGTTGCGTAAAGAAACTGAGATCCTGATCGAGTATCGCCTGGTAAAACTGCTGGTCGGTAAAGTTGCCGCACAATGCTCCCAGGCGGCCGCCGGCCCCTTCGATCAGCTGGCAGGAAAGTTCGATCCGTGGCTGAGTCGTATGACCGGAACCATCGGTCAGAATCAATACGAGCGGTCGAACTGTCTTCAGCCAGCCGAGTACGCGCAGTTCATGACCGGGATGGCTCAGAATCAGAGCGGTAGAGGGAGTAATAGAATTCGGGCGCATGGTCACAGTAGTATAGATGATCGTAGTAGTAGATCACTCAGTTCCGAGAGGAATGATCGGCAAGTTGTCTGGAACGTTACAAAAGTGCTCCTGGCCCTGTGGGTTAGGAATTATAGCACTCCCATTCTTGAAGCGTCTAGTGAACTTAAAACCCTTGTTCCCGCCGGTACATTTGCACTTAAATGTTCCCGATCTCTGTCTGATTCCGCATAAGAATGAGACTGCGAAAGAGTGCCCTTGGAATTAAAGTCCCCAGCCGTTAAGGTGAGAAGAGAGAATCAAGAAGCGAAAAAAATTTGTGAGTCGGTCCCTTTCAGCAATCCAACACCATTCTGATCGTATCATTCGTTGTCATCACGCAGCGTGGCCGGCAATAAACTTGCAATGAGAACCTCAACGAAAGTTTATGATGGCTGAAAAAAATCCTGATAAAGGTTATATCGCATTACTAGGCTGGTCTTTAGGCGCCATTGAAGCCGCAGAGAATTTTGACCGGCGTTACATCGTCATCGCCCCCGAGTGGGCCGAAGACTACGCCCGCGAGCACGGCATTCCCTATCTTCCCTGGAACTTTGAACGTCTCAATGAACGTTCGCTGGAAATCGCTGAACAGTTGCAGGAGAAAGGGGTCGACATCGCGATACCCCTGTTCGAAGAGACTGTAGAATGGGCAGGCGCCATCAACTCCGTACTGCGTCAGAACCCACGACTCCACGGCCAGGCGGTTCTGTTTCGTGATAAAGCTCTCATGAAACGCCGGGCCCAACTCGGCGGGATTCGCGTCGGGATCTTCGAAGAAGCCCACGATCGTGACGACGTGATTCGCTTCATCCGCCGGGTCAACCAGACGCTGCTCAAACTCGACGGCGACCCGGATGACCCGATCCACGTGAAAGCCTTCGATAAAGCAGGCTGCCTGGGCCATCGTATGATCAGCACGCCGGAGGAAGTCTATCGGATTCCTGACGAGGAATTTCCCCTGCTGATGGAAAGTCATCTCGACGGACACGAGTTTGCCGTCGAGGCCTGGATCCACGATGGGAAAATCCGCTTTCTCAACATCTCGGAATATGTCCGCCTGGGCTACTCCGTCTTCGTGCCCCCCTCTCCCGAGCTGGAAAAGTGGCGACCCCGCATCATCGAAGAAGTCGAAAAACTGATTCACACGTTCGATATCCAGTTCGGCCAGATTCACCCGGAATACTTTCTCACCAGTGACGGAACCATGTATTTCGGCGAAGTCGCCTATCGTCCGCCGGGCTTCAAAGCCTTTGAGCTCATCGAACGGGCGTACGGCTTTAATCCCTATCAGGCCTCGATGCTGGTCTTCGATCCCAAAACCACGGAAGAGGAAATCCAGGAATTCTTTTCCGAGGACGTGCAGAAAGCCAAGGGACACGCGGGCTGTTTCGCCGTTTATCCGCGGCGCTGGGTCGTCAATCGGCTGGAAATTCCGGACGAAATACTGGATCACGAGTATTTTGAATTTCATGAACTCCCCGAACCGCTTGAATCCAAGGTCTCCAAACGATCCGCATTCGGCACGCACTGGGGGCTCTTATTCTTTTTCGGAGAAGATCCTGTTCAATTGAAGGAGCTTCTGGAACATCAGGAAGAGCTGGACTTTTACGTATAACTTCGCCTCTCACCAGGTAATTTCACGATGTGGAAACCATACCCTGGCGAAAACTGACTTATGACGAATATCAATACCGACGAACTGACACCGGCTCTGGAGCGGTTTTCAGCCGCCCTGGAACGACTCGAACAGGCACCGCTGTTTGCCAAAAAGAATCATCGCAGCAGACTGCTGGATACGGCAGAGCGCCTCCTGAGGAAACCAGGAGGCGTCGAAGCGGTCTACCAGTCTGCGGAGCGTTTTGATGCCGCCGGTGTGTTTGAGGGCAGCGACTGGGCATTCCCCTCGCGCCTGCAGCCGGGCCTCGTACCGCGCACGCTGGCAGAAGCGGATCGCTGGACAGTGACCCTCGAATGTCTCAGTCAGTTGCGAATCCTGGCGCTCTCCGAACGAAAGGTCTCCCGTCCCGGGTTCTCTGCCGAGCAGGCCAGTCATTTCCTCAAAGAACTGCTTGCCCTGACCCTGGAGTATGTCTTCGATCATCATCAGACCGAAGCGGCTCGCATCAACGCAGCTGCCTTTCAACTGCCTCGCAATGTTCTGCGGTATGTGGCTGAGAACATCGGATACGATAATCTGCTCGAGCAGCTCGTCGAAGAAATCTGGCGATTATTGCGGCAGCGCCCGATTCGTATCGAACCTGTCAAACTGATGATCACGAAGCTGGCCGTCTACTGTTACGATCCGCAACACGAAAACATCATGATTCCCGCCGGGGCCGAGCGACTCATCAGTTCCCTGTTCAGTCCGAGTCCCAATTCGCTGGGAGATCCGGGAACGTCGGTCTATGCGGAGCGGCTCACCACGCTCGACAGTCAGGCACTGGGAGAAGAAGCCGGCGCCTGTGCCCGCTCCATGTACGACACCGGGCTCGTATCCCCCTATCACGCGGTTCTGGTTCGTTACCTGGTCAAGGAAAATCCGGAGTTGCTGGTGACGGCCCTCGGACTGAGCAGCACCGGTGTCGATGGCCTGTTGACCTACCGCGAACTGGTTCACGCCATCATCGATAAAGCCGTTCATCCCGAAACCAGTCAATCGATACTCGGCCTCTCGGGCATGCTGGAACGTGCTGTCCTGCATTTCCCCGGGGTCGCTTCGTCCCTCTGGCGACAACTCACTCTTCCACTGACGCTTGAGACGCAGAATCGCCTGATCGCCTCCTGTGGCAGCGAACAACCGCCGGACGTCTATCTGCTCGCAGGACTGCTGAGCATGCTCGGACAACCACTGGGGATAGGCCAGGGAGACAACCCGACCTGTCAGTCAGCCCGCGCCCTCTCCTGGTGGGCCTATTCCGATCCCGACTACCTGCTGCAACTCCTCGCCTGGGCTGGACGCGATGACGGCGTGCTCATGACCTTTCGCGGGCAACGCATCTCATCGGCGTTTCTCCCCGCTGGCGGCGCCGGTGTTGTCGGCAGCGATCTCGATCCCGTATCAATGGTCCTGGTGCCCCACCTCGATCGCGTCTATGCAGAGATGTGTCGACTGGCACACAAGGCAGGCGAGGATCCGCATCTGCACGTCAATCCGGAGTTTCATGGCTGGCAGGTGGGCGGCGGGTTTGCTATCGCCGTCGATGTCGCGCACGGCAAACTGCACGAGTATGAAACCTTTATTCGCCTGTTCTACGCCTGTTATCACCCCGTTTACAATGGCGGCAATCCAGTCATTCATCCGCAACCCGTTGGACTCGCAGTGACCGATTCGCTGGCCCGCTTTGTCGGCTGGCATGCGATCACGATTTTACGGGTTGCCATCGATCAGACCGGCGAAACCCGTGTTTACTTTTTCAATCCCAACAACGACAGCGGTCAGGATCTGGGGAACGGTGTCGTCGTTTCGACCAATGGAGCCGGCGAAGTCTACGGCGAATCTTCCTTGCCGATCGCAGAATTCGCATCGCGTCTCTACCTGTTTCATTATGACCCGCTGGAAGTCGGCGATCAGACGCGGATTCCCGCAGAACAGGTGCAAACCGTGATGCAGCTTGGCAAAGAAAGCTGGGCTGCACAGAAAATTCCCGCTCTGGATGACCTGATCGCCACACCCCCCGCACAGCTCCCTTCCACCTATCCGAAATAGGCGAATTGCTGGTGGGGGAACAGTCGCCAGGCGACTTTAATTACTCGCTTCCGCAGCATTGGCCTGCAGACTCATCAGGTACGCCAGCAGGTCGGCCATCGCACGCTGGTCGATCTGTTTCTCCAGACCTTCGGGCATGAAGGAGAGTCCCGAACTGCGGATCTCTTCGATGTTGATCCGCAGCACCGCTGTACTCGTACCGTCCGGTTTGCGGACCGTGATGCTGTTCACGCTTTCGTTGGCAATCATTCCCGACAGCACCTGACCGCTCTCCAGCACCAGCGTATAACTCATGTACTGCGGCTTCACTTCGCGGTTCGGATCCAGGATATGCAGCAGCACACCCGCCTTTCCACGATCGCGAATCGCCTTCAGATCCGCACCCACCGCAGTCCCCACACCTTCCAGACGATGGCAGGCCGAACAGACCTTTTTAAACACCGCCTTACCCGAGGCGTCATTACCGTTCGTTTTCAGAGCGGACTGGTATTGCTGAACCACCTCGTCCCGTCGTGCCAGCGAACGATCTGCATACAGTTGCTTGACCCGATCGGCCAGCCGTTTGTCCGGATGCTGTTTCAGCAGGTCCACCCGTGCCGGGCTCAGGTCCCCGCGACCAATGCTTCCGGCTTCAATCGCATCGATCAGAGCCCCGCTCCAGGCAGCACGCGTCAGTAGCGTCTCGGCGGCTTTGGTCCTTAAGTCCGGTGTCATCTTCGGCCAGCCGTTGATGAGCAACGCAGCGATCTCCTGATCCGGAAACTGTCCCAGTTGAACAATCGCAGCGACCTGCACCGGGTTTACCTGCTGAGGTTCGAGTAACTCGCTGAACACATCCCGCACTTCCGCGTAGGGAGCGAACCCCAGCCGCTCGATGGCCGTCAGCCGCTGCTTGACTGGCAGCCGCGTGTCGAGTGCCGCTTCCCGGGCCTCCTCCAGTACTCGTCCCATAATCGGTTTCAGTGAAGCCTGGTGACGATTCAGAAACGTCCGGCGCGTCTTTTCCGGCTGTGCTGCCAGTAACGTCAGCAGCACCGCTGCCTGTTGCTCTTGAGCAACGCTCCACTGCAGCAGACTGTTGAGCACGACCTCTGTTTCCTGCGGACTCCCGGCAGCCCCTGTCTGTCGCGCCAGTGCGGTCAGCATCCGTGTGCCCATCTTGGATTGACGATAAGTGTCCTCACCAGCCAACCGCTGAAACACGGTCGCTGCCCCCTCTGCCAATGAGCTCAAGATCGCCAGCTCCATCCACTGGTCCTGACCATCCCGCATCGCCAGCGACGCTAACACCGCGTTTCGCTCCGTCGTTGATTTCAGTTCTCCCAGCGAAAACGCCAACTGATAGCGAACCTTGAGGGCAGGGGCCTCACCCATCGCCAGCAGTTGATCGCGGATGGCTTTTGATTCCTGTACTCGCTGCTCAGCCAGCCGGAGTGCATGTACCCGCACCTCAGGCACATCATCTTTCAGTGCCCGCAGCAGACTCGCTTCGTCCAGTGCCTCAAGTCCCTCAAGTGTATACAGTGCCGTCATCCGGGCCACAGGATAATCGGACTCAACTGCCAGCTGTTTCAACAGGGGGACCGCCGCCTGGTCCTGTCGTTCGTAGATCAGCCGGGCCGCGGTATCGCGGTGCCAGCCATTCCGATGGGCCAGCAGTCGCACCAGTTCCGCCGTCGTCGCCTTGCCCAATTGCGGTAACGACGAATGTTCAAAGTTATCCCGCACGATCCGATAGATCCGTCCCCGCTGATCACCGCCGCTGACATTCACTTTTTTGAGTAACTCGGGCGGCAGGAACATCGCCCCTTCTATCAGGTCGCGGTTCATGTCGATCACATACAGATTACCATCCGGCCCGTTAGCGAACTGCACCGGTCGGAACCGCGTATCCGTGGAGGCCAGAAATTCACGACCTGCATCCGCCCGTCGGGCCACCAGCCCCACGCCGTCCGGCTCCAGTTTTCCCCGAAACACGAGGTTGTTCGCAGGCTCACCCACAAACACGCTTCCCCGGTACTCGGCCGGCCAGGCATCGCCCCGGTAAATCGTCACGCCGGTCGCCGCGGTAAAGAAGCCGGACGATTTGCCCCCTTCATTGCTTCCCCGGAATTTGCCCTCGTTTCGCAGGCGGGTCCGCTCCTGCCGCCAGTATTCCTCCGGGCTGATGCGAAACAGCTGCGTATGCTTCCCCCCTTCGGTGATTTCCACCGCGGGAGCCGGCGCCTTGAGATAGGGATTCCGCGCCAGGTAACGATCATCGTACATCAGCATCTTGACCGGAGAACTGTTCGAGCAGAGAAACTCCTGCCCCCAGTCGTCCATCGCCAGTCCATGCTGGCCGCCCCCACTGGAGAGGTCGAACCGCTGTGTGCGCGGATCAAACAGAAACCCGCGATTTCTAATCGAGCGGGCCTTCTCACCTGGATGTTTCACCGCTCGGACTTCCGCCCCGGAATAACTGGTGCAGGCATGGAAGCGATTGTCGAGTCCCCAGAGCAGCGTGTTCAATGACGGATCGGTCCGGTTCTCCAGACGACGAAAGCCGGTGAAGACCACCTCCCGCGTATCGGCTGTTCCGTCCCCGTCCGTATCCTTACAGAACAGCAGGTCGGGGGCGGCTGCCACGAACAGCCCCCCATCGTAACAGGCAACCGCAGACGGCGCCGCCAGGTCCGAGACGAACACCGTGCTTTTGTCATACTGCCCGTCTCCGTCGGTATCTTCCAGCATCCGCACGCTGCCCGTTACCGGCTGTTTGTCTTTCGCGAACTGCTGGTTGTATTCGGGATACTCCACCACGAACATCCGACCGTTTTCATCGAAGGCCAGCGCCACCGGATCCCGCAGCAAGGGCTCCGCCGCCACCAGTTCGACACGAAATCCCGGCTTGACCTGAAACGATGACAGCGCGTCCGCCTTTTTCTCATCCGCCATCGCAGTCTGTAACAGCATCACTCCCGTCAGCAATGACAGGCATAAACTTCGCATCAGCTTTCCCTTCCCACTCACGCATTCCCGTTCAAGGCGCGTTCGGCGTTGTTGTAGAAGATGTCCTGCAACGTGGCTTCATCTTTCACCATCCGCACGAGGAACTCCTGCAGCCGCGTGCTGTAACAGACACCATTGAACTCGCCACCTTGACCGTCACTACAGGGGCAGTCACTGCCGAACAGCATCTGTTTCGGATGCCGTTCCAGGAAACCGGCGGTGAAGTCTTCATCCCGCGACAGCGCATTAAACCCGCTGCCGGCGGACATGTCCGCATACAGGTTCGGATAATTGCTCAGCAGATGATCCAGCAGTCCACCCGGCTTGACCGGTCCCCGCGGATAGAGCGTCTTATCCGGCGACGGAACATCGGCACTGATATGTGACCAGAAGGACTGGGCATGTCCGATGATCCGCACCCGCTGGTATTTCTTCAGATACGGTTCCAGGTATTGTTCGATCCCCTGGTTGAATCCTTTTTTATCATCCTGGAAATGAATTGTGATCGGCCAGTTGAGTTCGTCGCACTCCGCGATGACCGCCTCCACCCGTTTGTCATTCAAAGGCAGATGTTCTTTCTGTTCGCCGATTCCCCGGCACCCCAGCAGGTGGTAAGCCCGAATTCGCTCGATCACATCGGGCTGACGAATGTCGGTCTGGCAGAAAGGAATCAGACGCTCCGGGTACTGATGAAACGCATGCAGCACAGTTTCGGTCCTTAGCGTCACGCCCCCTTCTCCCGTCTCTAAAGGCAGGATGAACGCCTTATCGGTTCCGGTGTTATCCATATGCTTGATCGTATCTTCAATTGTGCGTCCCTTGTGGTTGATATGCAGGTGGCAGTCCAGCTTCTTATATTTCTTCGCCTGTTGCGCCGGATCGGCAGCTGCACTCACAGGCAACAACGCACTACAGCAGGCCGCGCCCGTTGCATACAGAAAACCACGTCGCGAAATGGTCGGGTTCCACATATCTACCTCGTTTCATTCAAATTAATGCAGCGCTGGAATAAAATCGTTCTGTTATGATTCACTTTCAATATATCATAAACAACGTTAAGTTATCACGCATGAATCTGAATTTTCGCCGGTACATTCACGGGCGAAACACCTGTCAACCGCCTGTTGAAAAGAGTTTGAAATGACCCTCGCCCGACCGTTGCTCGCCTGCTGTCTCTCCCTTCTGTTCCTCTCTGTCAGCCCGTTACAGGCCGCCGATCAGAGCCCGGAACGACTCTACGATCCCGGCGTTCCCGAAACCGGCTTCCTCACTCTCGAGACAGACAACTACACCATCCCCATGGACGCCGCCAGTGGCTGGACCATCGATAAGATGTTTTATAAAGGGCACGAGTTCGGTCTCAACAACGGGCAGTACGGCACTGTCATGCGTCCCAAGGGACAACAGTGGTGGGGCACCGGCCACAAAGAAGGGGGCCGCGAGGTCGTTCATAAGGTACAGCTCATTGTCGACGGCAAAGCAGTCCCCATCACGAAGACCGGCGAGACGATCAAAGGCCAGCGAATTGAGTTCATCAAGGAATCCACGATCTGGAAGTTCAAAGTCCGCGCCGAAACCACGATCACCAATTCCGAAGTCTTCGAACGCACACAGCTGGAAGCCCTCGCAGACTGCGAGCTCGACCTGCTCTATTACTTCATGCACTGCTTCCCGCCGACTTCCACGAAATGGATGGCACGACTCCCCGACGGCACCATCGAAACCGGCCCGCTCTCGCACTCAAAGAAAATGGCCGTCAGTCTGGACACATCCTGGGTCGCCCAGTTCAATCCGGCCGAACAGCTCAGCGTGCTCTGTTACACTCCCCGCATCATCACCGGTAACAAAAGCGCCAGCATGATCTGGGACCTCGACCGCTACCACAAATACTACCTCCGCCACAACGACGGCCAGGCCTTCAAAAAGGGAGAAAAGCTCGACTTCACCGTCATCGTCAAAGCCATCCCCCAGGAAACCGGCGACTGGAAAGCCACACAGAAAGCGGCCGCAGAATTGATGAAACAGTTTCCTGCGGAGAAGTGAGGTTCGTTACCGCTCAGAATCCCGCTCGATCCGTTCAAAGTGTTCGTCGATCACATTCAGACTCAACAGCGATTCACGCACCAGCTGCACCGAGGCGAACACCACGCAGCCGATGCCGACGATAATCAGTCCGCCCACAAACCAGAGCGACTGCGGCCGCCAGAGATTCACAACACCCCCCAGCAGACTTCCCAGCGAAAACAGTCCCACGCTGACATACAGGCTCGCCAGTGCGTCGCGGAACAGCCGCGCCCGCTGCTGCAGGTTGCGTGACAGGATCTGCGCCCCTGCATCGGGGTGATCCAGCAGGTGGTGAAACTCGGTATGAATCTGACCAAAGCGGGCCGAAGTCGAACCAATCAGCAACGCCACCCCCGGCAACAGGATCAGCGGCGTTAACCAGAATTCCGTACTCGTCATGGTGGTATCTTTCTCTGGTCAGTTTAGACGCGACACAAATAAATATCGTGCCTTTCTTGGTTTCTTCAAATCATACATGATTAAAGCTGTTTGCCCACTTACTCCACCTCGACACCGATCTCCCGTACAGCACACCACGCCTGTATCGAGTCCAGTTTCTGTTGTGTCGCTGCATTCCGGACAAGGTGCAGCGGCAGTTCCGTGGTGTGGCCCTCCTGTTCATAACAGAGAGTCAAAATTCGCGACATCGCTGACTCAGAAATCCTCAGCCCGGTGATCTGTTTCACATCGATCGAACTACTGCCGTTGAGCACCCGCTCCTTTTCAAACGCCACGGGCGGAACAACCAGAATCGCAAACAGGCTGAGCAGCGTGAGTAACAAGGTACTGCCGCCAATCACTATCAGCACAAATCGCAGCACTTTCCAGGCCTCTCCCAGATTCCCGGGTAACGGGATGAAGCCCGCGACGAGGCCCGCAATTAACAGACCCAGCGCGACCAGCCCAAAGAATGAACCAAGCAACCTTAAGCTCATCCAGCAGGTGAGATAAAGCGACACACCCATCGATTTCATGAGCTGTACCAGCACAATTCCCAGGCTGAGCTGATCCTCCCTGAGTAACGTCACCTCCGTGTCATCCAAAACTTCCATGTTCATCCTTGCCGCTTATAAAGAGACGATTTCGAATACCTGCAAATTATTTGCGTGCCTTTCGTGGTTCATGAAAGACTCGTTATTACCGCTTCGCTTTCTTTATACCCCCGCCCGGAATTCCCGGTTTCTGATCCCACTTCTGTGGCGGATTCTTTTCGTACCGCGGAGCAGCATCTTTTTCCGGGAACTGGTCTGCGATCGCCGTCAGCCGTTTCAGGGCAGCCTGGTCTTCTGGGTTATCAGAGTCGATCAGGTTCTTCTCTTCCCACGCGTCGCCGCTGATCTGATACAGCTTGACCGGTTTCCCCTTCGCATTGATCCACAGCTTATAGTCTTTGTCGCGAATCACGCGGTCGTCGTAATCCAGTGCGGGCTGAACGCGTCCGTCACGCAGCGCCGCCGGCCCGCCACCCATTGAGAGAATCCATTCCCGCGGCCCTGTTTGCGTCTCACCCAGAATCAGCGGTGCGAACGATTTCCCATCTACCACGCGATCCGCCGGCAGCCTGGCTCCCGCCAGTTCGGCAAACGTGGGCAGAATATCGGTGAAGTCGATCAGGGCGTCCGTCTCCACACCCGCGGGCACCGTACCCAGGCAGTTGACGATGAACGGCATCGCCGTGCCATTCTGCTCGGTCATCTTCGTCTTACCACCCCGCACCATGCGACCATTGCGTTTGTTGCTCTGGCCGCCGGTACCGTTGTCGGTGGTAAAGACGATAATCGTATTCTCACGCACCCCCGCAGCGTCCAGGGCGATGAGCAGTCGTCCGACCAGCTTGTTGGTGTAACGCACCATGCCGGCGAACATCCGTTGTTTTCGCTCACTTTGATCCAGGTCGTTGTCGTTTTCGAAGTCCTGTTTATTGTCGGGCGTCGTCGTCAGCGGACTGTGTGTCAGTACCATCGGATAATAGAGCAGCATCGGCTCGTCTTTGTGTTTCTGAATGAAGTCCGCGAGGTAGTTACAGAAAATATCGGGACCGAATTCACCTTGAAAGGTCTTGCTCCCTTTCCCCTTGATATTGATATAGGGATTCCAGTACCGCTCGGCACTCGGCGGGTTATCTGCTTCATAGCCCGTCCACATGCACCAGTCATCAAAGCCCGCTTCTTCCATTGCCTTTGGTTCAACACGAAAATCGTCGATCTGCCACTTCCCGACGGCACACGTTTTGTAACCGGCGTCGCGGAGTACATTCGCAAATGTCGTATTCAAACTCGGATCAAAATGCGCACCCGCGCCCCAGCGGGGCACATCCCAGTGATTGGTCCAGCCATGCCGAAACGGATACTGACCCGTCAGCAGAGTCACCCGCGTCGGAGTGCACTGCGGCATACACCACGCGTTGTTGAACTTCATTCCGGTCGTCGCCAGCTGATCGATGGCCGGCGTCCAGACTCCCTCACCCCCGTAACTGCTGATCCACTCCTTGCCCAGGTCATCCACCAGGATAAACAGGATGTTCGGCTGACGGCGCTCTTCCGCCGCCGCGGGCTGAATCAGTAACAGTAACACAATCAGACACAGCAGGCTGCGATACATGATAAACCTCTCGAGAAGGCAACGTTGATTAATGATCACTCAACCTGCGATTCTAACTCTACGCTGGCACCAGCTCAACAACAAAGCACTGGCCGGCGGGAACCGCACATTGCAATCTCTCATCACGCAGGCTACTGTGAAGGGAGCGACGGAGCGTGTGCATCACACTTCCGTTCACTCCCGGAGTCCTCTGAACCTCGCGCAACTTCATCGGAAACCAGAACCATGCCACAGCATTCAACCTGCTTCATACTCAGTTCCCTGCTCTCTCTTTCCCTCACGACGATTGCTGTCGCTGAAGACTGGGTGATCGATACACAACAGCAATGGACAGCTGCAGCCAACTATCAGACGCACCTGGAATTCAAAGACGGCACTGCGATTCCCACTGACAGCAAAGCCACCTTCGTGAGTGAAGTCGAACGCTTTAAACAGAAACACAAAGCGAAATCGCTGGTCGTCCAGCAGTCTCCTCTCTGGCAGAACTGGGAACCCGTGGCGAACCTCGGCCCGGTCAACCTGCAGGATGCTCCCGTCTTTCTGCCCATCGGCCCTGATAATTACTGGGTCTTCGGGCGTTACGGCGGCGCGAAGAAAAAGCAGGGCTTTCAACCCGAACCCGCTCAACTCGACGGGTTCGACGTCAAGCTGCAGACCACTCCCTGGAAACATCAGTTTGATGCACCGGGGGGACTCAACAAGGGGCTTGGCGGCTATCACGCCTGGCAGAGCCGCGACATGGTCAACTGGGTGCATCACGGCCCCGTCACCGAAGCCTTCTCCCGCTGGGTGACCAGCGCCGAGTATAAAGACGGCAAAGTCTATATCTATTACGACTACCCCAACGACCAGGACCCGCACGTCTACATCGACGAAGATCTCACCGATGGGAAACCCGGCAAAGACATGGGCCTGGCCGTCAAAGATCCTTCACACGGCTCCGACGCCGGCTTCATCCGTGACAAACAGGGACGCTTCCATGTGATCCTCGAAGACTGGAGCCCCATCAACGCCAGCAAACGTTCCTGGGACTCCCCGTTGGCTGCCCACGCGGTCAGCGAAGATGGCGTCACGGACTGGAAGTTCCTCGCCCCACCCGTCGACAACCGCACAAAAGACACCGGCAAAATCGCTGAATACAAACACCCGCACTGGCTGCAGCACCCCGACTGGAACACCAACATCGGGAAATACCACGTTCACGAGCCCGAGCAGGAAGCCTACGGTGACTGGGCCCCCATCTGCGTCGGTTCACAATACTACCTCTTCGGCGATTACGATCCCGCTGGCGGCGGACACATGAGCGTCGCCTGGTTCACCAGTCCCAGTATCGACGGACCTTTCGCCTGGTGCGACAAGATCGGCGAAGGACACCCCGATCCCGATATCGGCTTTGCCGAAGGTCGCTTCTATCTCTTCACCCAGCAGAAAACCGATTTTACCAGCCCTGGTCCCTGGGTAGAACAGGTCCAGGCCCGTGTCGGCGTAGACACCGACAACGACGGCAAACTCGATACCTGGACCGACTGGCAGGAAGTCAAAGAGACCTACGACTACACGCCCGGCCTATCCAAACACGTCAAAAAAACACCGGCTCAACTCGACCTGACCAGTTTACCCGCCGGTTATGGCTTCGGCTTCGAACTGAAACTGAAAGACACGACCGCCAACAAGTCAAAACCGATGATTGACAAAGTCACGCTCACGTTTGAATGAAGAGTAAACACGCTGGAGGGAAAGACTGCGTCTACTTTGGGCTCGCTTGATCAATCTGCATTGCCGCAGGGGGGGTGATGTGGGCAATAGCCCGGCGAAATTCCAGTTCAAGCGTGCTGGAGGTACCGGTTCCCGCGAATTTCACATGGACTGGATCGGGTTTGACCCATTTGGGAAACGTTATGCGCGAACGCAGTCCAGAGAATTGACCAACGCGGTCTCCGTCCAGGGTAACATCGATGTTGACGTTTTCACCGTGGTGGCGGACTTTTGCCGTCAAGCGCTGCCAGACATTTCTTTTCAACCTGGCGTCCTTGTTACTGTGCTCTGGTGCAGCGTCTCGATCTTCTTTGCCATCGATTACCATGAGTGCACTGCCGAGTCCGCCTAGATGCAGGCGGATCGCCTGCTTATCGCCCAGTGGTAAGTCAATTTGCAAAGGTGCAAAACCCGATTGCTTCAACTCCAGTTCCAAGTCAAAATCGCCGCTGATCTCCTGTGGAAATATCGCACCGACCCATTCTTTTTTCTGCCTGGATGCACTACTGCTGCCGGCAAGGATTCCGTCTTTCATCTGCCATGTCATATTCTTGGAATTCAATGCGGTTGGCACGAGATCAGCCAACAGGTCGATTGTCTGACTTGAACTCTTTCCAACTTTCACCCACTTCGCATCGATGATATTTCCGTCATGACCGTTGCCGGAGTAGTCTTTGAGAATATCTCCCTGACCTTCTTGGAAAAGGTAAAGTGCTTCAGTAGTACTGTCGTTGGTTAACTCCGCGGGTGGCATGAAATCTTCGTTGTAGCGGGCTCCTTTTGAGTAGCGCACGCCTTCGATCAGGCCACGAAACGGACTCATGCCTGCCATACGAGTGTTTCCGATCAACAATTCTCTGACCAGAGCGGGGGGGGTGCCCTGCGCAGGGGTTCGCTCAGGGCCGTAGTTCACTTTATCCAATCGTTTTCCATCTACATAAAGGCAGACTTCACCATTTTCAAAAACGGCTGCAATGTGGTTTCTTTCACCGCGTATAGCAATATTACTATTTGTATAACTGCCCCTGCAGATAACATACTCATATCCAGGGATGAGTTTCGTCGTCGTTACGAACGACCACTTGTTGAGTCTCTGATCATGAACTAAATTGAGCATCATTTGAAAAGACAAATCGAGAATGCTTTCATTAGGCGGGGCTTCCCCATTCGCTGTGGGGAAGCTATCTCCCTCGGACACCCACGCCTCAAGTGTAAAGTCTTCATCGAGTCTGAACGGTGCTTTCACCTCGACAACACTTGTTGGCTCCGGGAAAGTTAATGCGTAGCGCTGTGAGTTGCTTGCTGCAGGGGGTGGATTCTTAATAGATTCACTCGCAGAGTGACTGTTTGGCAGCGCTCCATTCAGCAAGCCATCGAGCTGACCATTCACAACCTTGGCCGTCAGTGCCGTTTTTCCAGCGACGCGATTTGTGATGCCGGGATCGTCCTGCGTGATCTGTACATCCTGTTTGCCATCGCGAACGAAATAAGCCATCCCCAGCAGCAGTAACAATCCGCCTATGCCGCCAGCGATCAGCAGTTTCTTTGGCGGGCCGGATGATTTTGATTTTGAAGCGGCAGTCGACTTGCCCTTTGACAATGACTTCTTCCCCTGTTTCGTACGCAACCTGACTACCGAGGATTCAGTACGGTCGATTGAAATCAAAGCCGGATTCGATTCATCTTTCGCGGTGGGAAGTGATTTCGGTTTCTGGCCCTTCTTTTTAGCTTGTGCCTGCTTATGTCTTTCATCCGGGTTGCGGAGTACTTCCTGCAGATCATTCGCGACGTCCGTCATTGACTGGTAACGCTGCTCCCGGTCCCCCGCAATCATTTTCAGGCAGATGGCTTCCAGACGCGGATCAATATCAGGGCGCAATTCGGAAGGCTTCGTTGGGTCGTTGAGTGCGATCTGCTGCAGCAGCGCCATCAGGTTTCCCTTGAATGGCATCTCGCCAGTAATCAGCTCATACATGATGACGCCCAGCGCGTAGATATCGACCTGGTGATCAATTACTGCCTGATCGCCGGCTACCTGCTCGGGAGCCATGTAGGCAGGCGTACCAATAATGGCGCCACTTTGCGTCACCTGCACATCATCACTCGAACTGCGTCGCGCCAGACCAAAGTCCATGACGACCGGTTCCCCTTTCCGATCGATCATGATATTCGCGGGTTTTAAATCACGGTGTATCACACCAATTTCGTGTGCCTCGGACAGTCCCAGCGCAAGTTTCCGGATGGTAGTGATGATCTGCTTTTCGGAATGGGTCTTCTTCGACTTCGTATAATCCTTCAGCGGTCGGCCTTCGATGAACGCCATGGTGATGTAGTGCTGACCATCGATTTCGCCGACATCATAGACGGGACAGATGTTGGGACTCCGCAGCGTCGCTGCTGCCCGGGCCTCGCGATAGAAGCGTGCGAGCAGTTCTTCCTCATCGACACCATTCCCGTCACCGAACTTGGGAATCTTCAGAGCCACATCACGATCCAGCTGCGTATCTTTAGCGAGATAGACTGCCCCCATCGCTCCCTGGCCGAGCACTTTCTGAATCTCATAGCGACTGAACGAATTGGAGATTTCGATTTCCGAGGTTGCTTCCGTATTGGGTTGTTGAAAGTCCCGGGTGAGTGATGATTCTGAATCACCTGTCCCCTGAATCATTGTGTGAGCAGTTGCATCTTCGAATGAGATTTTGTCAGGCACACTGGTTTCCGTTGACGACGTGTCTGTTTCCGCTTTGTCAGACTGTGTAGGAGTTTCCGATTCTTTCCACTGTTGGAAATACCGTGTGAGTTCAGCGGTATGTTCGGGATGTGCCTCGAGCAATTTCTCGAAGGAGAACTGTTCACCAGGCTTGGTGTGAGCTTTGAAATCAGCGACCAGCTGATCAATATTTAAACTCTGCCCGTCGGCCTCTGAAGGTGGGTCGCTCATATCTGCAGCCTGATATCCAATTCTTGATGGTATTCAATAAAGCGCTGATTGATCATATCTGGAATTCCGGCGTCGACGCAGCCAACCCATTCAGCATCTAAGTTGATGCCACAAAATGGAATAGGGCGAACCAGAACGTAAATCGCGAACATTCTCCTGAACTTAACATTCTGACCATGTTTACAAGTGATCACAACCCCAAATCAGCAATCAACAGGCCTGGTTACCGATCAATCATTGACAGTCTTCTGTCACACGATTCGCGAAATTCTCATCAATCTGGATAGTCCGCGATCTGTTTCCCGGCAATCTGGGACTGGAGTTTCTCAGAGGACAACTGCTAAAATAGAGAGTTGCTTTCCACGTTTTCCAGAAGAGACCTCGCTGAGACGCCGACTGAAAACGCTGCTGAGAAAGTTACATATCAAGGCTCACCCTTTGGAGTACACAAGGTATGCAAGTCTTACGTCTCAGTCTGGTTGTTGTATCTGGTTTGCTCTCAACTCTCTTCATAACCGGAGCCAACTGCTTGACAGCAGCGCCCGCGAAAACCCCCGGCAAGGCGGCAACAACCGCTGAAGCAGAAGCGGTTCTCGACCTGGCCACGTTCCCTTTACCTGCCGATGCCACGATGCAGGGCCCCCGCAGAATGGCAACTTTGAGTTACACGGTTCAAAAGCCGCTCAAAGAAATCTTCGACTTCAATGTCAAAGAACTGACCGGGCGGGGGTGGAAAGAGGTCGCAGGCAGCCGTCGCGAAGGACCGTTCGCCGGCGCTGAGTTCACGCATGGTGATTTTCACCTCAACCTCTCGGTCATGCAGCCTGCTCCTACCAATCCGGTCAACGTGACCTTTTCTCGCTACGGCAATATTCCATTGACTGCCCTGCCGGTCCCCAAGGGAGCAAAGCAGGTCTATGCGTTTCCAGCAACCATCATGTACACAACCGAAGCCCCTGTGAAGGAGACGGCGGAACAGTGCAGCGCTCTGATGCTGAAAGCAGGCTGGACCCCCTACGGCAGCGCCAGTACCACGGCCTATTATCGTCAGAACGCGGTGCTGGTGATGGTCAACGTCATGAGTGCACCAGGTCAGGGAGGCAAAACCGCAATTACTTATACCAGTTCGCTGCTCTCACTCGCTCTGCCGGCTTTTCCGGATGCCATCGATTTTCGTTACACCGATATGACCTCCGAGTTGTCCTTCGATACAAATGCCACTCTCCAGGCCGTGACCGACTTTTATCGCAAGGCACTGGCGACCGAGGGCTGGAAGGCCACAACCGACGAGCCGGTTGCCATCAAATGGAAGAAGCTCACCATCTTCCGTAAACCGGGACAGCAGATGATTACGATCACCACTCACGATTTTGAAGGCCGTACCCGCGTGCGAATTAAACATCAGACCGCCGCTGAGGTAGCGGAAGAAGAGTTTCTCGCTTACGAAGAAGAGGGACGCAAAGGCACATATCGTAAAGGCGAAAAACCGGAAGTCGCTGTTCTGACGAAAGACAGTCTCAAAGTGCAGCAGGAAAAACCGTACGCTCTGCGGATGCAGGTCAAATCGGGTTCCGCATTCGCGGTGGGCAAGGCTGTAGTTGATGCGCTGATGGCCGCCGGCTGGAGCGGCACCCAGCCGAAGAAAGCTCCGGTCTTTACTACTTGTGCTCTGAAAAAGGGGGAGGCACAAATCTGGGTGATCGCGACGGAACCAACCAAAGCCGATCCCTGGGTCGCCGTAATCGGAGCCGGCGTCACGCTCAAACCCATAGACCAATAATGTCTGCAGCTGCTTACTGCAGGAATCAATTCCCATATCAATGAGGGGGCGGGTTAACCATAGCTTCATCTCCTCTTAATTGAATTCCGCCGCGCACTCTCTCTATACTGAGGAATGCTCTGGCGGTACAGCAGTGCGCTGACCGTCAGTCCTTCTCTGTCTTCTGATGAAAGTGAATGTGATGAACCGCTCAAATTTCTGTGCCGGTCTGCTCTGCTGCCTGCTGGCGTCTCTGTTCCTGCAGACAGTTCAGGCAAAAGAACCCGCTGATCAATCCAACAGGCATGTCCTCATCATTGGTATGGACGGCACCCGCCCCGACGCCCTGCTGAAAGCGAAGACCCCCACCTTCGACAGACTGATTAAGGAAGGTGCCTTCACCGACGATGCCAATATTCTGGGCACGCGTTATCAGAAGAACGATACCATCAGCGGTCCCGGCTGGTCGAGCATCCTCACCGGCGTCTGGGCCGACAAGCACGGCGTGCATGACAACAGCTTCAAAGGGAAAAACTACGAACTCTTCCCCCACTTTTTCAAACGCCTTAAACGCCAGCGGCCCGACGCGAAAACTGTCTCGCTCGTCTCCTGGGATCCCATTCACGAACACATTCTCTCAGAGGCCGATGTCGCTCAGGTCTTCCCGCTTCCCCGCAGTAAACAGCAGATCGCAGACCTCCGCGTCTCTGGTGATAAACTCAACATCGACACCCGCGACGGCAAATGGCATCACCTGCTCGCAACCCGTCACAAAGACACTCTGAAACTCTATCTGGACGGCAAAGAAATTGGTTCGCTCTCCGGCGTCGACCTCGATTATACACTGGGTGGCGACTTCTATTTTCTCGGCCGGGATTCCCGCACCGGTCCGACCTGCTTCCATGGTCAACTCGACGACATCCGACTCTGGAACCGGTCGTTAACCGACAAACAGATTGCACAAGCCGCCAGCGGTGCGACTCCCGATCGCCAGGGCCTGGTTGCCGAATATCGCTTTGAAGACGCTGCCGACTCCGGTTCACAGGTCCTCGATCTTCCCAATAATGGCGGGAAAGACCACGGTCTGCAGATTCCATTAACCGAATCCCTCAAACAGTTGCCGCATGCTGATTTCACCATCGAAGCTCGCTTTCGCACGACCGATAAGGGACGCAATATTCTCTTCGGCAATTACAACGGCAAAGCCGGCGCCCTCAATCTGGAATTGCACGAAAAGAACAGCGTCCGCGTTTACGTTCAACCCCCCGATCCCCGCAACACCGATGCCCTCGCACGGGAAGGAGAGCGGGACAAAACTATTGCCGAGACCGCCGTCCGCATACTCCGGGAAGAAGATCCCACCGCGATGTTCGTCTACTTTCATCAGACCGACGCCACCGGCCATGCGATCGGCTTCAGCCCTGAAGTGCCCGAGTACATCACCGCGATCGAGAACATTGACAGTCGCGTCAATTCGCTGTTGAAAGCCGTTCAAGCACGACCGAATTTCAAGCATGAGGACTGGCTCACCATCGTCTGCACCGATCATGGCGGTTTGAAACGCAGTCACAGCGACGGCCTGAATGTACCGGAAATCCGTCGCGTCTTTCTGATAGCCCACGGCCCCTCCGTGGCGCCCGGTAAAATCTCGCAGCAGGCTTACCTGGTGGACGTCACCGCGACTGCGTTACAGCACCTGTTGGGCGAAGTCGATCCCAAATGGCAGCTCGACGGCAAACCGGTCGGTCTCAAAGCGACGAAGTAACACACACAGACCTTTAAGAAGACGTAAATAAAACGGGCCCCCTCGTCTTGGGAGGGGGCCCGCAGCACTTCTACCAGGTCGTGATTAACTTCAAGCCGATTTCTTCAGATCCTCTTCAGTGCCTGATTGAATTCGACCCTCGGAAAGCTTCAGGGTCCTGCGGGCGCATCCCGCAGCGGAGAGGTCATGCGTAACCATGATGATCGTCCGACCCTCTTCGTTGAACTGCCGCAAAAACGACAGGACCTGATCCCGGGTATCGGGATCGAGGTTTCCCGTCGGTTCATCGGCCAGGATGATCGAAGGGTCGTTTGCGAGCATCCGGGCCAGCGCCACGCGCTGCTGCTGGCCGATACTCAGCTCACTCGGTTTATGCTGCAGACGATCCTGCAGGCCGACGGTGGCCAGCAGTTCCTCGGCCCGCTGCTGTCGCTCCGTTTTATACTTCTGCGACAGCATCATGGGGACCTGCACATTCTCTATCGCCGTCAGATAGGGGATCAGGTTGAATGTCTGAAACACAAACCCGAGCTTATTCTGACGGACTTCGGCCCGTTGTTCGACAGGGAGATCATAGATCGATTCCCCGTCCAGCAGAATCCGTCCCTCGGAAGGGGCGGACATCGCTCCCAGCATTGACAGCAGCGTTGTTTTGCCACTGCCACTGGGGCCGATGATCGAAACAAAATCTCCCCGCGGAATCTCGACACTGGTGGACTCCAGGGCCACGACTTCGTCCTGTTTCTTGCGGTAGACTTTTTTGACATTTTCTAACTTCAACATGCGGTTAGACCTCCTTGAAACAGAGACAGGGATCGAGGCGGGATGCCTGGCGAGCCGGAAAGTAACTGGCCGCCAGTGTAACCAGCACCGCGACAGCCGCAGCGACCAGTGCCAGACCGGGAACCGGAACGACGGCAACATCCGCAAAGGCAGGACCCAGGAAGACAGCAATCACGCTGCCCAGGATATACCCGCAGATCCCACCGGCCAGGCCCAGCAGCGCTGCTTTCGCCAGGAAGAGCCGTGTGACGAAACGCGGCGTCGCTCCCAGTGCCATCAGCGTACCGATTTCCCGGCGGCGTTCGATGACATTTGCGAAACTCGCGCTGGCCATACTCGCACCACCCACGGCAATCAGAATTGCTAGGAACAGGTACGACAGGTTCGTCATCATCCGGTTAATCGAAACCTGCGTCTCGACCACGTTGGCGATGGTGACCACCTTGGTACCGGGCAGCAGCTTTGACAGATCGCCTACCAGTCCATTGGCCACATCCTCGCAGCAGCCCATCACTTCGATGATGTTCACAACCGGACCCGCAGAGGACAGCCGCTGGACGGTATGCAGGTGAGCAAACACCCGGCTGTCATCCACAGTACCGGTTGCAGGGAGTACGGTCAGGACGTTGAATGACTCTCCCAGCAGGTCCAGTGAATCACCGGCTTTGAGGTTGTTAGCGGCAGCGAAGTCCGATCCCAGAATGACTTCCGATTTATTCAGATGCTGCAGCGAACGTCGCTCGGCCAGGGCCTCGGGGGAATCCTGGTTTTCGTCAGCAACGTTGATCTTCGCTTTACAGCCTTCGTGCTTTTTGAAGAGCATGCCGCCCCCCGACCAGGCATTCATCTTCTGAATTTCTGATTGAGGCAGAATCCCCGTCAGAATCACATCCTGGTCGTCGACCTTGGTCGGGACACACAGCTTCGGCGTAATCGCTTCTACTCCGGTAAGTCCTGCCAGTGCCAGTTCGGCCACGTGTTCTTCAGGAATCGTTTCCTGGTGCATGTCCGCTGCGTAGTAGTCCTGCAAAGTGACTCCCTGGGGGAGAATCAACACGTTGGCCCCCAGTTCGTCGAGTTTGCCGGCGACTTCCTGTTCAGAAAAGATCGTGACGTTGCGGATCGCCACCAGCGCTGTCACACTCAGGATGATCGCCAACAGACTGGCAATCAACGCCGTGGGACGCTCCTTCAGTTCTTTCCAGATCATGGTGCTCATTGTCATGAGAAACCTCCTTCAGTGAGTGAGACGGTCTATTCTTTACAGTGCTTACAGCCTTCCACGCCACAGCTTTTGCCCGCTTTTTTAAGCTCGGCGATCAACTGCTGGCTGGTAACCTTGCCGCTGTATTGACCAATCATCACACCTGGAGGCGCCATGAACACGATTGAAGACTCCTGTGAAGCCGGCACTTCCAGCTCTTTCAGGAAGTCACCTTCACCCGGTGCACTACGGTCGACGGTCACGACTTCCACCACGTCCTTGTAACAGGGAATCGCTTTAAATGCCTCTACGCCCGCAGGTACGCCTGTGTTGCCACCGGGATTGACACAGAGCAGAACCATTTTGCGGCTCTGCAGGTTCAGCATGCAGCGGGCCTTAGTGGCAGACACGAAGGCCTGCTGAATGTAATCATCGTTGATCTGTTTCACGAACGATCCGGTGATGGCACCATTGGGAGCAACCGCCAGCGTCAGCGGCATCGGTGCCCGGGAGACACCGTACTCTTCAATGATTTTCTGCTCTTTAGGATCGTTGGTGTTCACGGCGACAAAAGAGGTGGTCTCTTTCTTGCCGTTCAGGTTCTGCGACAGCGTATTCCACATGCTTTTCGTCGCGTCATCCTGGTCTTTGTAGAACATGATGAACGTGTATTTGTTCTGTTGCGAAGCTGTAGCCCGCGAGCTTTCGGCTCGACTCAGGGCAGCGACGCGGGGTACCTCTTCAGCCATCGATACCGTGGTCAGAGAACTCAGCAGAGTTCCGGCGGCCAGCAGGCGGATACCGTTAACTTTGAACAGTCTGAGAATCGAAGGAGTCATCATAGCGATCATTTTCCTTGTCAGTAATGGGAATGAATAAATCTATTTTGGTGAGAGGAGCCAGCGATGGACGTAATGCGTTCTCCGTGTGAAGATCTCTGATCTTCTGATGGATTTAGCGCAGCGCTGTTCTCCTCGGTATATCAACTGAAAGACAACTCTGGTTCAGCATCCAGAGCGATCGCCTGCGCAAAGCAGGCCACGAGAATTTATAAACGCAAGGGGAGCGTCAGCGGCGTCTGTGATGTGTCCCTGGAGAAAGAATCCAGGACGGTGAAACGCGCCCCGTCCTGATCATGATTGACCACAATTCCGGGAAGTGGTGTCACACTGATGAGTGGCACTACTGGTGCATTCGGTGCAAAAACCTGATCGGCCATATGACAGATACAGGGGCAGTCATGGTGATCATCATGCGAGGATTCACTGCGGATCTCTGCCGACTTCGAGGTATGTACGCAACAACTGCAATTCGAAGCGGGAGCGAGACAGACTTCGCCTGCGGTGGAAACAGCTTCATCGCAGCCGGCCAGACCATGTCCCCAGCAGACGGGGCACGGTTGCAGCAACAGTGCGATCATTAAAAGGCGAAGCAGTTTCATCTGTCTGTCAGATCCAGCGTAAAGTATCAGCAAACCATTTCCTGAGGGATTGAATTTCCATCAGGATAGAGCTTTGTGTGCGCCCCGGTTCAGGGGACATAACCAATGTTGATATCGTCTGCCGAACTAATTCCGCTTGATCTCATCTGATCAGTTATAACGTTTGTGCCGGTTTGTCAGGGGGCAGCCAATAAAGACGATGCCGGGCCCCCAGCCTCTGTAAGCTTCCTGTATTTTCAGTCGCGACGGTCCTCTTAATTCCGGAATCAGGAGTGGTCTCACCTGGCACTTGCACTGGATGTCGATGTCATGTTTTATGTCAAAATCACAAATAGGACATGCAGGTCAAGATTGTAACATGTTAAATATATACGTCTTGTGATGAATCAAACCCATGCGTCAAATGCATGGTATGTATGTGAGTAATGTATTAGACATATCGCGGCCTCTGTCTAGAATGAAAGTGTCTCAGGAACAGTCCCGGTCGAGGACACTCCATTTCACTCTAAATACTGACAGGAGATGTGATGACTAGTTACTTTGGTCGCTCAATACAGAAGGGCACGGTGCTGGTGTTATGCGTCGCCAGTTCTGCGTTCGCACAGAATCACCCGCCCCACGCGAAACAGACACAATCAGAGGTTCACAAACAGCATCCCCATGTGGCCGCACTGAAAGGTGACAAAGAAGGGGCAGCCGCCAAGTGCCCGGTCATCGGCCACTCCCAGGGCCAGCGAAATACCGCCGCAGCAGCGGGCAACATGTCGATCGGTGACTGGTGGCCTAATCAGTTGAACCTCGATATTCTGCATCAGAATTCCCAGAAGAGTAATCCGCTCGGCAACGATTTCAACTACGCCGAAGAGTTTCAGAAACTGGATCTGAAAGCCGTCAAGAAAGACATCAGACAGCTGATGACCACCTCCCAGGACTGGTGGCCGGCTGACTACGGACACTACGGTCCCCTCTTCATCCGGATGGCCTGGCACAGTGCCGGTACCTACCGGGTTACCGATGGACGCGGCGGTGCATCAGATGGCACCCAGCGCTTTGCACCGCTCAACAGCTGGCCCGACAACGCCAACCTGGACAAGGCCCGTCGCCTGCTCTGGCCGATCAAACAGAAGTACGGTCAGAAAATCTCCTGGGCCGACCTCATGGTTCTGACCGGAAACGTTGCTCTGGAGTCCATGGGCTTCGAAACCTTCGGTTTCGCCGGCGGTCGTGAAGATGTCTGGGAACCTCAGAAAGATGTTTACTGGGGACCGGAGAGCGAATGGCTTGGACGTAAACGTTACGAGAATGATGACAAACTCGAAAACCCGCTCGCTGCAACCCAGATGGGTCTGATCTACGTCAATCCGGAAGGCCCTGCCGGCAAACCCGATCCACTGGCAGCCGCTCACGCCATCCGCGATACCTTCGGTCGCATGGCGATGAACGATGAAGAAACCGTCGCCCTGATCGCCGGCGGACACACCTTCGGTAAAGCCCACGGTGCCGCCAGCCCCAAAGGCAACGTTGGTCCTGAACCAGAAGGCGCTGGTCTCGCTGAACAGGGACTCGGCTGGAAAAATAAATACGGTAAAGGAAATGCCGGCGATACCATCACCAGTGGCCTGGAAGGTGCCTGGACTTCAACCCCAACCCAGTGGTCCAACGGCTACTTCGACAATCTGTTCGGTTACGAATGGAAACTGGTCAAAAGCCCCGCCGGTGCGTGGCAGTGGACTCCCAAAGCAGAATCGGCAAAAGGAACGGTTCCCGATGCCCACGATCCGTCCAAGTCACACGCACCCATGATGTTCACCACTGACCTGGCGTTGAAGATGGATCCCGCTTACGGCAAGATCTCCAAACGCTTCCACGAAAATCCGGATCAGTTCGCCGCTGCCTTCGCGAAGGCCTGGTATAAGCTGACGCACCGCGACATGGGGCCCGTCTCCCGCTGTCTCGGTCCTGAAGTTCCCCAGGCACAGATCTGGCAGGATCCCGTACCCGCCGTCGATCACAAGCTGGTGGACAAGCAGGATATCGCAGAACTTAAACAGAAAATCCTGGCTTCCGACCTGACTGTCCCACAGCTGGTCTCAACCGCCTGGGGTTCCGCTTCCACCTTCCGTGGCAGTGACTATCGTGGTGGTGCCAACGGAGCACGTATCCGGCTCGCACCGCAGAAAGACTGGAAAGTCAATCAGCCCGAAGAGCTGGAAAAAGTTCTGCAGACGCTGACGAACATTCAGCAGGAGTTCAATAAGGCTCAGACAACCGGCAAGCAGGTTTCCCTGGCTGACCTGATCGTACTCGGCGGATCTGCCGCTGTGGAGAAAGCAGCCAAGGCCGCCGGTCATGATGTGAAGGTTCCCTTCTCACCCGGTCGCACCGATGCCACCCAGGAGATGACCGACGTGGAATCCTTCGCTGCCCTCGAACCACAGGCAGACGGTTTCCGCAATTACTACTCGCACGGATTGACGACGCCGGCTGAAGAGCTGCTGGTTGACCGGGCAAACCTGCTCACGCTGACAGCGCCGGAAATGACGGCCCTCGTCGGTGGTATGCGGGTGCTGGATACGAATGTTGGCGTTCCGGGGCTGGGTGTTTTCACTAAGCAGCCGGGAACCCTGTCTAACGACTTCTTCGTGAACCTGCTCGACATGGATACCAAATGGCAGAAGTCACCCATGTGCGATCACTTCTTCGAAGGTCGGGATCGCAAAACCGGACAGGTCAAATGGACGGCCAGCTCTGTGGACCTGGTGTTCGGCTCGAACTCACAGTTGCGGGCGATCGCCGAAGTCTATGCCAGCGAAGATGGTAAAAAACGGTTCGTGGAAGACTTCGTCTCCGCCTGGAACAAAGTCATGAACCTCGACCGGTTCGACCTGGATCCGGCTCTGAAGAAGGCGGCTCCCGCAGCCAGCCTGAGTCAGCGCTAGATCTGATGATCAACGCCTGAAACGTTGACGCGAACGGGGGAGTGGGCCTAACGGCCTGCTCCCCTTTTTTTGATTACTGGCCGCGTCTCATTTCTGCTTGAGAAAGCTGCGCTCAGTCGCAACCGGGTCGGCATCATCCCAACGCTGCAGCCAGATATGCAGTTCCCCTTTCAGCCGCTTCAACACCGGTGCCATTTCCGGCTTGTCGACGAGATTCTCCAGCTCTTCCGGATCCGCCTGACGGTCATATAACGCCCATTCCGGACGATGGTGCAGTCGCTGCACCAGTCTGTCCTGAGACTGACGTTTCGTCTTTTGAGCTCTGCGGACCCACGATCCCGCGGTGTCTGCCCGGCCCTGTGAGTTACCGGCTTCAATCCACGTAAGTGCCTGGGTGAGCGTGGTGTTGGATGTGATCTCCTGGTCTGCACGTGGCGACCAGATCAACGTATAGCGCTGGTCGCGGATCGAACGAATCGGAAAAATCCGTTCCCGGTTATCAATGATGTTGCAGTTGGTGAAGGCACCGTAAGCGTATTTATGCACCCGCTGATTGCCGCCTGTCAGGTTGGCCCACTGACTGCGTCCATCAAAATCCTGATCGTCAGGCTGGCCTCCCGCAGCGGTGAGCAGCGTGGGGGCGATGTCGGCCAGCCACATCAGTTGGGAGTTGCGCTTCCCTTGAGGAATCACTCCAGGCAGCGAGACCACAACACCGGTAGCCAGCCCATCATCGAAACAGGTCCACTTGGAAAAAGGAAACGCATTCCCCTGCTCGGAACAGAACAGGACCAGCGTGTTGTTCGCAAGTTGTTCTTCCTTCAGTACGGTCCGCAGCTGTCCCAGCAGATCATCCAGATTGGTGATCTCTGCGTAATGTTGGACCAGTTCTCTGCGATAGGCCCGCGTATCAATGGTGTCGGCGTTGAGTGATAATCCCTGCTGATCATATTGGCTGGGGTCACCCGTTGTAGAAGGTCCGTGCGCATCATGCGAGGCGACAACCAGGCAGAAAGGCTGACCCGCCTCGCGGGCGGTCGTCATGTACTCCCGTGCCAGCTTGACCGCTTTGGGGTTCGCATTTTCCTGCTTGGACAGACTGCCGACATTGTCGAAGGGATAGCACTCGTTCGGTCCGATGTGACGCTTCCCCAACAGGCCCACACGATAACCCAGCGGTTTCAGATAGTGCGGCAGACTCTTTGTCCCTTTGACCGACTTGGAATGATTGGGCATCGCCCGCGTCCGCCAGACAGTGCGACCACTGTAGAGTTCCTGCCGAAAGGGAGCACACATCGCGACGTTGCAGTACACGTTGTCCAGTCGCATGCCGTCCCGCGCGAGTTGATCGAGGTGCGGCGTCTGTGCCTGACCACCCCACGGGCCCAGGGAATCGCGGTCGATGTCATCGCCCAGCAGGATCAGAATATTCGGCGGTGCTGCTTCAACGTCCGTTTCTGCAGACCAGGCACAGAACACCAGCAGTACCAGAATTCCACTCACAACAGGAACGCGCATCATCGAACCACCCATGGCTTGAGAACATCTGGAGAAAGATCACCGTAATCCACAAAGCATCCACGGAAAGACGCTCGACCGGATCGCGCAGTGACGCACAACCCGGTCGAGTCTGTTCCCTGAATCCAACGGGATTACATGTTGATCTCATACCCCTTGCGGTTTTCGCGGGAGAGGAATGAGTTCGCCTGATCGTCGCCGACGATTTCGCGTTTCTTCGGATCCCAGTTGAGATCGCGACCAAGACGCATTGAGATATTCGAGAGATGGCAGATTTCCAGCATCCGGTTATGCGACCAGACGTCCGAAATCGGCTGCTTGCGGGATTTCATTCCCTCAATGAAGTTGGCAGTGTGGTTTTCACTCACTTTGCCGCCATACACAGCTTCAATCGCGCCGTCTGGCAGCGGATTGTCTTTCAATGCTTCAACGGGAGCACCCACAATCTTGCCCCGGTTGACGAAGAACCGGCCTTTGGTCCCTTCGAACAGAATACCGTTATCTCCTTCGCTGGTGATAATCATTTCCACATCTTCAGGCATGTCGACCTTGATACGAAAACTCGTGGCGGCATTGTACTGATCGTTGACGACGGGATGACCGTCTTTGTATTCCACAGGCAGTTCGTAACTGACGGGGGAAATCTTGCTGGGGCCAGTATCGGTGGCACCCAGTGCCCAGCAGGCGATGTCGACGTGATGGGCACCCCAGTCGGTCAGCTTACCGCCGGAATACTCGTGCCAGTTGCGGAATGAATAGTGGCAGTTACTGAAGAGCGGCACTCCTCCGCCGTAACCTTCACGCATTTCAGGCAGAGCTCGATAAGCGACCTTCGGTGCTGGTCCCAGCCAGAATTCATAATCCAAGCCTTCCGGAACTTCCGCTTTGGGAATTTTGGGAGACCCTTCCATGCCGTTGATGCCACAGGTCACTTTCTGAACCTTGCCGATCCGACCATCGCGGATCAGGGCAATCGCCTGCAGGAACCGCTGTCCCGATTCAGATCGCTGCATGGTTCCCACCTGGAACACACGACCGGTCTGCTTGACCATCTTTTCGATCAGCTTGCCTTCGTCGATGGTCAGCGTTAATGGTTTTTCGCAGTAAACGTCTTTGCCCGCCAGCATCGCTTCGACGGCGATCTTGGTATGCCAGTGATCGGGAGTCGCAATCATCACAGCATCGATATCCTGACGATCGAGCACCTTGCGGTAATCTTTATAAGCGTCCGGTTTTTTATCCTGCTTTTTGACCAGCTTCTCAACGTTCGCGCCCAGTACGTTATCATCCACATCGGCCAGTGCCGCAAAGTCGGCGAACTTGGTTGATTTGTTGGTGATCGCCCAACCCTGGTTTCGCAGACCGATGGTCGCAAACACCGGACGTTCGTTGGGGGACTCATATCCCATGGCCCGATTAAGTGAAGGGCTCAGGATACCGGCAGCACCCGCGAAGGCGACTCCCTGGATAAAATTGCGGCGCGACATTTTTTGAGAAGTTGACATTCAGTGAAATCCTCTTGGAGAAATAAATGAAATTCTGCAGATGTAATCAGACTCATACTTTGCCGAACATATCAATTCGAGAAGCGAAGTCCATCGGGACCATAAATTGTAGCTGATGATACGAGCCGAGTACACCGCAAATGTCCCATGTCAAATACGGGTTCGACTGGTTCCTTGTGAGGGGAATCGATTCATCAGACCTCGAATATCGAGCCGCTTTATGGAACCGGCTGGATCTCACTCGGCTGCCAGGTCCTGTCAAAGAATGAAGGTAGCGGACTATAGAGCCGCAGAATGGTAAACCAGCCTTTTCCGGGGGTGGTTTGAATCCAGTTTCCACGCGGGACATCGTCTGGTTTCTGAGGACTGAAATAGACCGTAGTACTTCCCGCTGCATCCGATTCCGCTGCCGGCGAAGGATAACTCTGGCTCCCTGCGCGCGGGTATTTTTGAGGAGTTTGTAACATCGAACGGGTCTGGTTATCGTAGACTGTCAACGACCAGAATGCCCGCGCGGGGATTCCTTTGGGTAAAGTGACTCGATAAGTGGCTGAACCATCGAAGGGCTCACCACTGTCATCAGAAAAGGCGATCAGGTACTGCGAACCAACACCAGGAATCCGCATAATCATCCCGGGGGAATCAAGCGTATACGCGAAGTAGAATGCAGTTCGTGAGTCGAGCGTGCGTGCCCCGGTGGGAGGATATGGTTTGAAAATGCCGTCTTTGTATGCGGGTGGCGGAGTCTCGAAGAAAGCCCCACCCTCAAACAGCATGTTCATCCACTGGGATCCTTTATAGTAGGCCCACTCGGGATGGCGTTGTGCAAAACGCCAGTTCAGCATCCTTCCACTGGCATTGCCGATGGCAGCGGCATCGGTCAGGATTTTCTTCGTACGTGCATCCGGCTCAAACGGTTTCCCTTTGACAATCCCGATCGCTGCCAGCTGTCCTGCGAGTTCTACATCATAACTGGTAGCCGGCTCCTGCTGAACGTTTTCGTTAATCAGTTCGAAAAATCCGTAATCGCTTGGAGGCACCGTATTGAAGCTTTTACCGCTGGCTTCAATAAACCGGGTTGGGGGAACAGGAGGATTTTGCGCGAGGCGGACCTTCCCCTCCAGCGCTGAGGCAATACTCGTCCCAAAGCCGCCGGGGGTGTAAGGATAAATTTTCAGGTTCTGCTTGATATTGTCTACCGCCGGTTTCGGATCATTATCGACCAGAAAGGAACGCGCTGCATACAGAACGCGGTTTGTTTTGGAATGCGCGATGAAATAACCTCCCTCAGGTAACGGACCCTGGTAGCCGGGAGGCACAAGCAGATACCTGCCTCCTGCACCGCGGTCCGGGCCGGGACGCCCGATATCAATAATCCAGCTGAACCACATATCGTTGATGGTTCCCAGTCCGAGGGGAGGCTGTTCGATTACCATGGGGCCTTGAGACAGATTGATAACGCCCATGTAGTAGACGGTATCAGCGTTTGCCGTCAGAAACAGAGAATGAGCATCCATCAGCTTTGAAAAAATAACGATCGTATTATCTTCAGCTCCGATACTCTGGAATCCCTTACCGAGCGCATACGCCGATGCCCCCCGGTAGCTGTTATTATAGACATTAACACCCCTGACAAGATCCAGCATGCTGGATGTTCTGCCAGCGGTGTTCTCTGTCGGGACACCATTTTGAAATTCCAGGGTTCCAATCGAAGAGTTCAGTTCGTCCGGAGTCACAAGTTCAGCCGGTGGTGGTGTATATTCCTGTGAGTGGGCCTGAATTGTGGCGAACAGAATCAGTACCGTTACTGACAAAGAGAGGCATGCTGAACGGAAAATGCACAATGTTTTATTCATGATTTGGACCTGAAAATATCTACCGGCACTGGAATTGCTGGTACAGGTCCCTGATGAGATCCGGATGCCAGCTGGAATTGGAAGGTATTCAGATTCTAAACAATTCATTTTCAACATCCTACAACATTCCAGAGATTTTACTGAATCTTCATGCCCCGTCATTCGGGTCCGGAAATGAATTTACTGAAATTCTATTTTCAGTTCGACGGCAGAAAACTTATCATAAAAGACGGTGTTTACTCTGAGTTCCCGCCGGTTGTGGATATCGATGACTTCCGGCTTATTTTAATTGAAAGTGAATTCTCCCATGGAACGCAAATCCGCATCTGAATTCGATCAGAAAGTTCTGGACCTCTACGACGACTATGCCCACGGCCGACTCAATCGGCGGGATTATATTAAACAACTCGGTGCCTTTGCTGTGGGAGGCCTGACCGTGGAAGGCCTGCTGGCCAGTCTCTCTCCCAACTACAGCTGGGCCGAACAGGTTAAGCCTGATGACCCGCGCATTAAAACCGAACGCATCACCTACGACTCCCCCGACGGAGCTGGCAAAATGAAGGGCCTGCTGGCCTGGCCCGCAAAGGGAGATAAATTTCCCGCGGTCCTCGTGATTCATGAAAACCGGGGCCTGAATCCCTACATTGAAGATGTGGCCCGCCGCCTCGCTGCACAGGGTTTTCTGGCACTGGCTCCCGACGCTTTAACGCCCCTGGGTGGTTATCCTGGTAACGATGACGAAGGCCGTACCATGCAGCGGAAACGGGAACCTGAAAAAATGAAAGAGGATTTCGTCGCAGCCGCGAAACTGCTCGACAAACATGACAAGTCCACCGGCAAAGTAGGCGTGGTTGGTTTCTGCTTCGGTGGGGGCATGGTCTACCAGGTGGCGCTCGAACTCCCCGACGTCATCGATGCCGGCGTCCCCTACTATGGTCGCCAGCCCGACACTGCCGAGGTTCCCAAGCTTAAGACTCCCCTGCAGATTCACAATGCGTCACTGGATCGCCGCATCATGGCAGGTGCTCCCGAACTGGAAGCCGCTCTGAAAAAGAACGACAAACCGTTCGAGGCCTATGTCTACGAAGGCGCGAATCATGGCTTCCATAACGATACCACTCCCCGCTACGACGAGAAGTCCGCAGAACTCGCCTGGAAACGAACGATCGACTTCTTCAAGAAACAGCTCGGGCAACAGAGCTAAGTAAAACTCGTGGACCAATGAAGGTGCAGCGTTTGTGAGACGGATTACTCTGAATCGCCCCAACAGGAAACTGAGAGGCGTACGGCGTCATTTACGAAGCCTGACGAAGTGGGCAGATCTGATTCATTTTGAAAATGATATTCGACCGGGGGAGAAGTATGTTAACTTCAAAGTCCCACTCCCCGCTGCACTGGTCGAAGGGCCGCGGTCTCGACATCGTCTACAGGCAGACGTGATTTCACAGTTACTGCGGGCAGCCGAGAAACTGGCCAGGCAACAACCACCTGAGAATAGCCAATTCTACCGGGTGGCAGTCCTGTTGACTTTGCCTGACCTGTTTGCAAGTGAAGTCACTCTGTTTTTTGATGAAGACTATTTCCACGGATTCCTCTACGAGAACAGTCTGCCCGATTCGCAACGCCCCAGTCAGCTCTATGCCGTCAAAATTCCAGAGATATTTGATATCGAGTGTGGCTGCCTGGTCTCATACACGGATGACGAGTATGTCTATCGCAGCCATCATTGGACGATTACTGCTTCAACCCCACATCAGATCTGAATTCTTTTTTGCCAGTAGTTGACCAGGCTGTTCATCCAGTCGTAGAGAAAGTATCGAAGAGCCCGTGATGCATCGATTTTATCACATCGAAGAAGTTGACGGCGTTTTCGAAACGGTGTTACCGCCCTTCGATCACACAGCCTGGCCAGATATTGTGCCGGAACAGGGATATGTCTGGATCAGTAACCCCGGTCTCGAAATCGCAGGGAAATTGGATTCCATCCTCTCCCAGGCACTTTTTCAGACAGACGCGATCGACTTAAAAAGTTCCATTCATCGGCTGGAATTCGATGTCTCAATTCCCGCTGCTGATTTTTTACGCTTTGCCGAATCGAAGTTCACTCAAGGCATCGATTTCATCCTCAGTGAAAAACATCAACCTGCGGAATTTCAATGGTCCTCCCTGCCCCGGCACAGCTGGCCAGGCATCATGGCGCAGAACCAGATCACCCTTGTCTTTCACAGACCGGCCGGTGGAGAACCTTCAAAAATCATCTCATCATCCGGGGACATATTGAAAAAGCTCATCGACCGGATTTCCAGTCGATGATCGATAGGTTTGCCTCAACTCAATGTAATCGCAATGATTCCAGCTTATGTGTCGCAACCAATAGCGTGATTCAAGTGGTTTGATCGGCCACTTAAACCCGCTGGATTACAGCAAACAACGCGTGTGGTCCCCCTTCCGAGAAGTGGGTGTCCGCGTCTTCCCGCGTGACGAAACGACAGTCAACGATCGACTGTACCTGCCAGCCATCCTGGAAGGTGGCACGCAGTTCTTCGCTGCTCACGCGTCGCGGTCCTTCGCCCGCAGGTTCCTTATCGCTGAAGCACTGCAGATAAAGCGTCGCCCCCGGTTCCGTTACCTGGGCCAGTTCACTCAGGTAACGTACACGGTCTTCATTCGAGAGAATGTGGAAAAATCCACAGTCGAGTACATTCTCAAACAGCTGATTCAACTCTGAAAGCTGTAATGCGTTCTGTTGCAGGAACGTTGCCCGCAAACCCCGTTCGGTCGCCTTACGATTGGCTTCTGCAATCGGGGCGGCCAGCAGATCAATGCCGGTCACTTCACAATCCTGGGCCGCGAAGAACAGCGCATTCTCTCCTGTCCCACAACCGACGTCCAGCACGCAGCCCCGGATCCGGTCTGCCATGTTCGCAAACTCCGGCTGCGGTTCACCAATGTCCCAGGGAGGCCTCTCTTCCGCGTACATCTGTTCGAAGTTCTCGGCAGGAGTGGTCTCTCTGTCAGCCGGACCAGGGGAAGCCGAGTCGGAACTGCTTGTGTTAGACTGGCTGCGGGAAACATGTTCGTCGGATGGTAACATCGCATTGATCTCCTGGTTCAAAACGGCAGCATCCCCGCCGGCCACTGCAGGCTTACGGGAGAAACGCCGCAGCACCACATAGAAGACCGGGGTCAGAAACAGACCAAACAGGGTGACTCCCAGCATACCACTGAAGACCGCGGTACCCAATACCCGTCGCATTTCAAAACCGGCACCGGTGGCGATGAGCAAAGGAATCACACCCAGAATGAAGGAGAACGCTGTCATCAGAATCGGCCGCAGTCGTAAACGACAGGCCGCGACAGCGGCTTCAAACCGGTCCTTGCCCGCGTCTTCTTCCGCCTTGGCGAATTCCACGATCAGAATCGCATTTTTACAGGCCAGACCCACGAGTACGATGAATCCGATCTGCGTCAGAATGTTGTTGTCCATGCCACGGAACCAGATCCCCATGATGCCGAACAGTAGACACAAAGGCACAATCAGAATGATGGCCAGCGGCAACAACCAGCTTTCATACTGGGCTGACAGCGTGAGGAATACAAACAGCACCGCCAGCGGGAACAGGAATACAATCGTATTCCCTGCCTGCCGTTCCTGGAATGCGAGTTCAGTCCACGCATAACCGAATCCGGGGGGCAGACTCTGTTCCGCCAGCTGTTCCATCGTCGTCAGCGATTGTCCCGTACTGAAACCGGGGACGGTGTCACCATTCAGGTCAGCAGCAGGGAACAGGTTGTAACGCACCAGGCGGTCCGGTCCTGCTGTTCGCTTCAACTGCACCACCGAACCCAGCGGAATGCTCGTGCCCCGGGCACTGCGGGTGCGCAGGCGGAGAATGTCGCTCGGTTCGTCACGGAACTCGGGTTCCGCCTGTGCCGTTACGCGATACGTACGCCCCAGGAAGTTAAAGTCATTCACGTACACCGAGCCCAGGTAGACTTCCAGTGCATCGAAAACGTTGTTAATCGGAATATCGAGCATCTGTGCCTTGGTCCGGTCCACCTCCGCATAAATCTGAGGCACGCTCGTTCGGAAGTTTGAATAGACCTGCACCAGCCCGGGCTGTTGATTGGCTTCCGCCACCATCCGCTCGGTAACCTGGTTGAGGGCTGCCACGCCGGCGCCACTCTGGTCCTGCACGTACATCTTATATCCGCCACCACGACCGATCCCACGGACCGGGGGCGGGGGAATGATGAAGATCTGTGCTTCATTGATTGAAGAGACTTCACGTCGCAGGTCCCCGATAATCGCATCCAGGTTCCGTCCCCGCTTGGCCCGCTCCTTGGCATCTTCCAGCGGGAGGAACGTCACCGCGGCGTTAGGGCTGATCGTGAACGTCGAACCCGACAGACCGGCAATCCCGACGGAATGTGCCACACCATCAATCTCACTTCCGATTTGCGCAACCTGTCTGGTAACCACATCGGTTCGCGACAGAGAAGCACCATCGGGCAGCCGGATACTGACAATCAGATACCCCTGGTCCTGGGCGGGGATGAATCCTGACGGGACCATACCAAAGCTGTACCAGGTCGCCACCAACAGGCCGCCATAGAGTATCAGTGACAGTGCCGACACACGAATGATGCGGGAAATGAAGCCCGCGTAGACATTCCCGGTGAAGTCAAAGAAACGATTGAACCCACGGAAAAACCAGCCGAAGAAGAAGTCGACGAATTTCCCCATCTTGTTCCGCTCGGCGTTCTTCGGTTTGAGCAGTAACGCACACAGAGCCGGGCTCAAGGTCAGCGACACGAATGTTGAAAACGCGGTCGAGATGGCAATCGTCATCGCGAACTGTCTATAAAAGCGACCACTCATGCTCGGTACGAACATGGTCGGCACGAACACGGCAATCAGCACCAGGGTCGTCGCGATCAGCGCAGAGCCGACCTCGTCCATCGCTTTATGTGTGGCTTCGCGCGGCGAATAACCATCGCCGATCAGACGTTCCACATTCTCCACCACCACGATGGCATCGTCCACCACAATCCCGATCGCGAGCACCAGCCCGAACAGCGAGAGCGTATTCAATGAAACGCCCAGCACCTGCATCGCGGCAAATGTTCCGATCAACGAAATCGGAATTGCGATCACGGGAATGATCGTCGGTCGCCAGCCGTGCAGGAACAGGAACACCGTCAGCACTACCAGCGCCGTCGTGATATAGAGAGTTTCAAACACCTCCGCGATCGACTCTTCGACGTAGTCGGTCGGGTTGTAAGCAATCTCGTAGCCTACCCCTTCAGGGAAGTCCTTATTCAGAATGGCCATGGTCTGCTTCACTTCGGCTGCCGCATCGACCGCATTCGTACCGGGCCGCTGATAAATCAGAATCGCCACCGCCGGCTTCCCGTCCAGGTAACTGATACGCGAGTAATCCTGGGCTCCCAGTTCAATTCGGGCCACATCATTCAGACGCGTCACGCGACCATCATCGCCTCGTTTCACGATGATATCGCCGAATTCATCCTCTTCTCGCAGACGTCCCTGGGTGGTGACGTTCAGCTGAAAGTCACCAGAGGCATCAATGGGGGGCTGGCCAATCACACCAGCCGCCACCTGCGCGTTCTGCTGACGGATCTCCGAAACGATGTCGCCCACGGTCAGACCCACGTGCGTCATCTTCTCAATGTCGAGCCAGATCCGCATCGAGTATTCGTTACCACCGGCGACACGAATATCCCCCACACCATCCAGACGCATCAACGCGTCGCGAATGCGCAGGAAGGCAAAGTTACTGATGTAAAGCTGGTCCCGGCTGTTGTCGGGTGAGTTCAAGTGCACCACCATCAGCATGTCGGGAATCTGTTTGCGGGTGGTCACACCAATCTGGCGCACCGCTTCAGGCAGCCGCGCTTCCGCAACCGCGACCCGGTTCTGTACCAGCACCTGTGCGTCGTCGAGGTTGGTTCCCAGCTGAAACGTGACGGTCAGCTGCATGGTACCGTCACTACTCGAGGACGATTCCATATACAGCATGTTGTCCACACCGTTCATTTCCTGTTCGATCGGCGTCGCCACCGTATCCGCGATCACCTGGGGCGTCGCACCCGGATAACTGGCGCGAACCACAATCGTCGGCGGGGCCACATCGGGATACTGGGAGACCGGCAATGAGAAGTACGCCAGACCTCCTACCAGAACCACGATGAAGGAGAGCACCGACGCAAAAATGGGGCGTTCAATAAAGAAATGGGGGAACTTCATGGGTTGTTCCTCGGCTTTCCAAACAATGAACTGACCTTGGGTGCCGGCTTCGTCGGCAGGGGATCGGGTTCGGGGGAGATCCATTGCTCAGGCGGCAAGGGACTGTAATCGTTGGGCAGACCATCTTCGACGACTTCGATTTTCCCGGGTTTCACCTGGACCTCCATCTCCGGACGTACCAGCAGCAGACCGGCGATGATGAGTTGCTCATCCCCTTTCAGCCCCTCGCGTACCACGCGTAATCCATCCACAATCGGCCCCGGTTGAATCACGCGTTGCTCGACTTTGCCATCCACCACGACATACACAAACTGCGATGACTGATCGGTGCCCACTGCAGAGTCGGGAATCAGGATCGCTTTATAAGCGGCACTTCCCGGAATCCGGATCCGGGCAAACATCCCCGGCAGCAGCGTCCCGTTTTTATTCGGGAAAATAGAACGTGCCCGCATGCTGGCGGTATCCACATCAAACCGGTTGTCTACGAAGTCCATGTGTCCCTGGTGAGGAAACCCTTTCTCATCTACCAGCCCCAGAAAGACGGGGTTTTTAGCCACACGGGAACTGGCACGTTTGCCGTTCTGAGCCAGGCGAGTGTATTTCAAAACTTCCTGCTCGTTGGCATCGAAGTTACAGTAAATCGGTGCGACCGAAGTAATCGTCGTCAGCATCGTCGAAGTTGAAGTACCTCCGCTGACGAGGTTCCCTTCCGTGACATGTTTCTTACTGGTTCGTCCCGTGACGGGAGCATAGATCCGCGTGTAATCCAGATTCAGTTCGGCTGTCTCGACTTGTGCTTTCGAAGCTTCGATGACCGCCCGCGCGGTTTCAATGGCCGCCTTCGCTGAACTGATGCCTGCCTGGCTCGCTTCCACATTTGCTTTGGCCTGCAGAAAAGCCGCTTCCAGCTGATCGAGTTCATCCTGCGTTGTCACGTTTTTTGATTTGAGCGAGCGCGTCCGCTTGACCTGGGCAAATGCCAGTTCCAGTTGCGCCTGTGTCTGTTCCTTCTGGGCATTTGCTTCTTCAAGTTGTGCCCGGGCCTGCACCAGTTGCGAATTCGACTGGCTGAGTGTCGCTTTGGCAAGACTCAGCTCCGCTTCGAAAGGGCGGGGATCTATCACGAACAGCAGATCGCCTTTATTGACCATCTGCCCTTCATCAAAGTGGGTGGATTTCAGATAACCACTGACCCGCGCCCGCACTTCGACAAAGTCGATTGCTTCCAGTCGACCGGTGTAAGCGTCCCACTCGACAATCTGCTTGACGACTGGCTTGGCAGTCGTCACAGTGGGGGCCACTTTCTGGGGTGGGGCCGTCTGGGCTTCGTTACATCCCGAAAGGCTGACACACAGTCCGCCCAACAGGACCAGGAATAAACTCATTAAATACTTCATTGAACTCGCCGATGGTTGATTGAATCTGAAGGAAGGCTGTTTTCGGAAAAGCGTTGCTGGCATTCGGATCGCCCTGTTTTCCGGGTGGTACACACTTACGACGCTAATCGGTAAGCCTGGCTAATAGTTTATACGAAAACTATTCACATGAAGTTTATGGGAGATGTCGATATGAGGCAATTGCAGAATTCAGATTTTTCAGCAGAAAATCGGAAGGCCTGTTCTTCTTAACTGCAGGAAGCTATTCAGGATGTGACTGTCCGGAAAGTTTGCCCTGGACACTTGGTTTTAGGCCCGTATCAGAGAGTTCGTCGAGGAACCCTGAACCCTGAGACCATCGCTTCAGGCCCGTTTTCAACAGGAGTATTGAGCCAGAAACATGCTGACCGTCGACTCCACCAGCTGTTTCTTCTGAACTTCCGTGAGTGGCGCTTCCTTGCCGATTAATGGGGGCCAGAAAGCGAAGGATTGAATCAGTCCCAGAAACTGCTTCGCCGCCAGTTGGGCATCAGGAATGTGCAGGTTACCATCCTGATGCGCTGTTTCCAGCCAGACGATCAACCCCGCCTCAAACTGGGTCGAATCAATCATCATCTCACGGGCCAGGTCCGGCGACTGCAAAAAACGGGAAAGCGTAACCCGGGCCAGGTCCTGAAATTCGGGGGAAGCCATCAGATCGACGGCCGTCTGACCGATGTCGCTCAGCTGAGTGGCAATGGGTTCACTGGGAGTATAGTCGGAGACTTCGATCAGCTGACATCGTGACATCAGTTCATCCACAATCGCAGCAAACAGATCCTCCTTGCTGGGAAAATGATTGTAAACCGTTCTCTTGGATACAGATGCGACTTCCGCAATCCGGTCCATACTGGTGTTGTCGAAACCGTTCTGCTTCAACTCCGAAACGGCGGCCTCCATGATTGCGGCCCGTTTCCGATCTGTCAGTCTTCCCTTGTTTGCCGATTTTGACGTCATAAAAAAAGTACACTTTGCGGTTTACATACTTTAATAAAAAACTACACTACCCGGTGTAGTATACTTGCGCTTCTACCCAATTCCCATAGAGACCACGGAAATTATGAACGTTCCCTGCGCGGTTCTGCTGATAGCAGTAGCCATCTTATCAACAGCCTGTGATTCATCCAGTCAAATCGAATCAAAACCCAAAGCCCCCCGGCCGGTCTCAATTTTTATGCTCCACGAGATGACCCCGGTTTCCCATTCGCTCGTCACCGGATCGGTGGGTGCCTGGAAAACCGAGAAAATCGGCTTTGAAATTTCGGGACGCGTCGAAAGCGTGCTTGAGCCCGAAACCGAAATCGAAGGCCGCGTACTCGACCAGGGGAGTGGCAAAGTGCTGGTGCCGGGCACCGTCCTGGCTCGACTGCACGACGAACGGTACCGCATTGCCGTTGATTCCGCCCGGGCTGACGTCGATGTCGCCCTGCAAAGAAAAAAAGCGATGCAGGTGGAAATCGCCGAAGGCCTTCCCGCCCGCCTCGCTTCGGCGCAGGCGGAACAGCATCTGGCCAAAGCCGAGTCTCAGCGCACGGTGACCCTGGTCAGCAAAAAAGTCGCCACCCGTTCCGATTACGACCGGGCAATGGCCGAACTGCAGACCACGAACGCCACGGTCAAAAATCTTGAAGCAGAACTGAAAACCAAACAGGCGGAACTCAGCTCCCAGGATGCAGAGATCGAAAAAGCCCGCTTTCAACTCGCAGAAGCCGAACGCAATTTACGCGATACGGTCCTCTATTCCTCCTTTCGCGGACAGGTCGCCCAGGTACACGCGGTTCCCGGCAGCTACCTCGATGCCGGTGATCCGGCTTTAACCATTCAGATCATGGATCCCATCAAAGTCGAGCTGGAACTCTCTGCAGCCATGTCGCGGCGTTTTCATCGAGGTGATATCGTACGGGTCATCGCCGAAAACAGCCAGGGACAGCAGACCGGACTCGAAGGCTATGTCTATATGACCGACCCCAATGCGGATGCGGAGACCAGAACCTTCACCGTTACCCTGCTTGTGCGCAATCGGAAATCGCAACTCAAAATTCCCCGCGGCTATCCGACTGAGAATATCGCCCGTACGAAAGATATCTGGCCTTTGAATTTCGCTCCGATTGTCAGCGGTGGTAACACGCTCATGACTGAAGAAAAAGCGATCAGACGGGACACAAACGGCGCTTTTCTCTGGAAGATTACAAACCGCCGGGCAGGTGAAATCACATCGTCTGGCAATCGCGTCTTGAACGTCGAAAAAGTCCGCATCACGCCCGGTACGATTCGGGTTCCTTTCCTGGGAAACTGGTACTTCGTCCCAGTGGAAATTCAGCCAGGACAGAACTTTGATCCGCAACGTGATTTGGTGGCCGGGGAACTCAAGGTCAGCCAGGGGCAGCCGGACAACTGGAACGGACGCCATATCCTCCTCGACGAATCAAGCTGGCTGCTCAGGCCCGGCGATGTCGTCCGCGTCGGCCTGGATCAGGGAGCGACCACACCCGGACTCTACGTGCCCATGAAAGCCATCCGCCAGCAGGCCGGCAAAACTTCAATTTTCATAGTTGACGACGCGACTGAGCAGACCATGGCCCGTGAAGTCGAAATCGTCCTTTCGGAAAGCAGCTTCCCTTCCTCGCGGGAAATGATGTTACGTCAGATCAGACCGGCCCCCGGAGTGAAGCTGCCTCATAAAGCGAGAGTCATTCTGGAGGGCATGCCCTTCCTCAGTGACGGCGAACCGGTGACAGTCGTCGGGAAACCGGAGGCCGTCCAATGAACATTCTCCCCGAATTTGCCATCCGCTATCGGACGATTGTCTTTACCATCGTCGGTCTGCTGGTCATCTGGGGCATCGTCTCCTTTCAGACCATGCCCCGCCGCGAAGACCCCGAATTTACCATCATGACCTGCGTCGTCACGACTCCCTGGCCGGGAGTCTCGGCGGAAAAAGTCGAAGAGCTGATTACCGATCCACTCGAAGAGGTCCTGGATGGTATAGAAGAAGTAGACGTTCTGCGTTCGACTTCCATCAACGGGCTGTCGACTATTTTTGTCGATCTGTATGACAACGTCTCCCCCGCACACGTCGATCAGGTCTGGGATCAGGTACGCGCCCGTGTCCGAAACGTGGAGATGCCCGAGGAAAATATCACCCCCATCGTCACCGACGACTTCGGCGACACGAGCGTAATCCTCTTTGCCATCTATCAGAAACCGTTGCCGGGCCAGACAGAGATCGACCCGCACCGCGTATACACCGACCGGGACCTGGATCTCTATTCAGAACGCGTTCGCGATGCCCTCCGACTGCTCGATGGCGTAGCCAAAGTCCAGCGGTTCGGCGTTCGTGAAGAAGCGATCTACATCGAGACCGATGCCGGCACCTGGTCGCAGCTGCAACTGACCACCGGAGACCTTAAAGACCTGATTTCCGACCGCAACATTATTGAAGCAGGAGGCCTGCTCGATACCGGCGATGGACGTTTTTATGTCAAACCGGGCGGGAAACTCGACGGCGTGAATGAAATCAATACGATCGTCGCTGATCTCTCCAGTTCAGACAAAGGTTCCAACCAGGTGTATCTGGATGACCTGGGGCTGAATGTCAGACGTGCTTACCAGGATCCCCCCTCACTGATCTGTCGCTACAGCGATCCGGAGACTTCGCAGTCCGCAGTGATTGTCGCGGTTACCATGAAATCGGGGTCGAATATCATCGATATCTGTAATGCCTCCAAAGCCCGCCTGGAGGAAATGCAACATCAAACATACGAACTCCCCCCAGATCTCGGACTCGTGCCCATCTCCGACCAGTCTGAAAGTGTGAATAACCGCATACACGAAGTGATCATCAATGTCATTGAAGCGGTGATCATAGTGGTCGTGGTCGTCTATCTGGTTGTGGGCTTTCGCACCGCCACCGTCATGGCCGCCAACATCCCCTTTGTGACCCTGATAGCCGTCGGCGTCATCATGCTCTTCGGAGTCCAGCTCGAGCAGATGTCGCTGGCCTCCATGATTATCTCGCTCGGCCTGCTTGTGGATAACGCGGTGCAGATTTGTGATCAGTCGCGCACCAACCAGATCGAAGGCATGGGACCGATTGAAGCCAGCGTCAGCGGAGCCCGCATGTTGGCCGCTCCCATGCTGAATGGAACCCTTACCACTATTGCCTCTTTCGTGCCAATGGTCATCTTCTTTGAAGGAGGCAACCGCGAATTCATCTACAGTCTGCCGGTCACCCTTTCTGTGATGCTGGCCGTCAGCTGGGTTCTGGCGATGACCTTCTGTGTCATCCTGGCAGCCATGTTCATTCGCCCGCCCAAATCCAAAGACCAGCCCAGTGCGCCCCTGGTTCGCTGCTTCTACTGGTTCAAAACGCTCTTCCGCCGCAAACGGGCCGCCGACGAAATCTCCTGGAAATCGGAGAACCAGCATTACATCAGTCGGGTTTACGGGACACTTGTCTCGCAGGCCATTAAACATAAATTTCTCACGCTGGGCGTTTCCATCGGTCTCTTTTTCCTGGCACTCAAACTGCCGGTCAGCACCGAGTTCTTCCCCCAGGGAGAACGGGACCAGTTTGTCGTCGGCGTCTGGCTCCCGGAAAACGTGAGCATCGAACAGACCAACCAGGCCGCCAGGCAGGTTGAAGAACTGCTCCGCAAACTGAGCCCCACCACCGACGAAGCCGGCAATCAGGTCGAACGCCTGCGGGCCATGCGCACCCTGGTTGGAGGCGGCGGCTCTCGCTGGTATCTTTCCTGGAACCCCGAATCGAGGAAAGCCAATTACGCCGAGATCCTGATTCGAACCTCTGATCCGAAACTCACGCACGACTTTGCCCAGCAGGTGCGTCAGGTCGCACTCACCGGCGATGCGGACCTGGGCATCGACCCGCTGCCCGGCATCCGCGTTGTCCCCATGGAGATGATGCTCGGACCGCCGGCGGCCCCTGTGGCCTTGCGGATTACCGGAAATGGCTTCGCAGATCTGCACAAACTCCGCGAGGTCGCCGGCCAGGTGGAGAAGCTGATCCGTGATCAGCCCGAGACCTGGAACACGCATGATTCCTGGGGCGCCGACGGTTACCAGTTGCAGGTCAACGTGGATGCCGACCGCGCCAGTCTGGCAGGAGTCAGTAATGCCCAGATCGCCTCGACCCTGAATACCTACTATTCGGGAAAACAGCTGACCATGTTCCGCGAAGGAGACTATTCGGTTCCCGTCTATTTCCGTCTGATTCCCGAGGGACGCAAAACAGTGTCGACCATCGAATCCGCATACATCGAAGGTCGCAACGGCAAGGTTCCCATCAAATCGGTCGCAGCCTTCGAGTATGGCTGGGAACCCGCAGTCATCGAACGCCGTGATATGAACCGGACCATCGAAGTTTCTGCCCGCGTCGAACCCGGCGCCTCCGGGAACGATATCGTGAGCCGGATCATGTCCTCGGATGAATTCAAACAGATCGAAGCGAATCTGCCTAACGGGTTCCGTATCGAAATTGGCGGCGCACTCGAAGAATCGATGCAGGCTTCCGGCATGATGCTCAAAGCCTTCGGCATGTCTTTTGTGACCATCCTGCTCCTGCTGGTCATTCAATTTAACAGCATTTCGAAGTCGATCATGATCATCTTCACGCTTCCCCTGGCATTGATTGGGGCCTTGCTCGGTCTGTATCTCACCAGTAATCCCCTGGGCTTCATGCCCCAGCTGGGGATTCTGTCTCTGTTCGGCATCGTATTAAATACGGCTATCATTTTCATGGAGTTCGCCGACTACCAGATCGCTACTCGCTCGAAGGCCAGCAACGGGCGCGGCCCCATTGTCGGGCTCACCCGGGACGAATTCCGCGACTGCCTGGCCGAGGCCGGCAAGCAGCGGCTGCTCCCCATCTTCCTGACCACAGCCACCACTGTCGGCGGCCTGCTCCCCCTCGCCCTGGCCGGGGGCCCCTTGTGGGTGGGCATGGCCTGGCTGATGATCGTCGGCCTGTTGATGGCCACCCTGCTGACCCTGTTCGTCATTCCGGCTCTCTACGCCATCATTGTTGAAAACTTCCGCATCAGCCCGCTCAGTGTTCCCATGGAGGATGAGCCCGTTCTCAAGGAGGTGCCTCAACCACTATCTGCCGTTTGACGGTTTCCTCGCAGGTACCTTACATGTAAAATAAAAGCACTGGCCAAATCGAATAAATTGTTTCGCATCCCCTTTATTCAGGAACCTGCTATGCGTGTTATATGTTTGACTCTGCTCGCCACCGTCTGCCTGCATTTTTCTCCTGTCATGGCCCAGGAGACTGCTACCGCGCCACCACAAAGTGTGAAGCCGGGCATCAACAAGTCATTCCTCGATCCCGATCTGGATGTCGATCAGTGGATTAAACGCTTTGAAGTTGAAAGCCGGGAAGTCTTCCGTGCCCGCGACCAGATTGTGAAACAGCTGAAACTCAAACCCGGCGATCGTATTGCCGACGTCGGGACCGGGACGGGACTGTTCGTGGAACCGTTCTCCCTGGCAGTTGGAGAAAAAGGCTGGGTGTTTGCTTTGGATATTGTCCCCAAATTCGTCGAACGGGTCGGAAAAATCTCAGATATCCTGGATCTGAAGAATGTCACTCCCGTCCTCTGTGGACAGGACGACGTCCGCCTGCCCCCCGCTTCAATTGACGCTGCCTTCATCTGCGATGTCTACCACCATTTCGAATACCCGTCCCGTTCGATGGCCTCCCTGCACAAGGCAATCGTTCCCGGCGGTCAGCTGATTCTGATCGACTTCGAACGCATCCCCGGCAAGTCCCGCGAATGGACGCTGGGCCATGTTCGTGCAGGCAAAGAGACCTTCCGTAAAGAAGTCGAAGATGCTGGGTTCGAATTCGTGGAAGAAGTCAAAATTCCCGCCTTTGAGGAAAACTATTTCCTGCGTTTCAAACGCAAGTAAGTCCGAGCTTACTTTTCAGCGATCGGCAGCAGCTGGATCGCATCCAGAATCACGAAGCCGTCAGTCTGATCGTTGCTGACGGTGATCGTGGTTTCGGTAGCGCCCTGCAACCGGACTGTTCCGATCTCGCGAAACTGTTTCCCCGCCGGCAGTGGTCTGGTCTGATCGACGGTCAGCGTCGCTTGGTCTGTGCCGCTGGATACGGTCACGGGAACCTGTTTCGCACGGGTCGGATGCGCCGAGTAAGCCATCAACAGCTGATAACGGCCCGTGTGGGGGACTTTGAAGCGGAAAGTCGCCGACGCACTTCCGTTCCCCGACTTACCGTCGTGTACATAACCCTTGCCGATATAGGGTTTGAAATTTGTCGAACGACTCCAGCTCCCTTTGAGTTCCGCGGCACCATCATCCAGCACCACGCCCGGCAGTGTCTTCGGATCAATGCCGCTCACGGTCTTCGGTTCCGGGGGGACTTCGGGCAACTCCAGTACCTGTCCCCGCTCCAACAGTCTCGCCCGCAGTTCCGGGTAGGGAAGTTTCTGCACGGTCGTGTTCTTACTGGCAGTCATGGCCGCCGCGATGCCGGCACTCTGACCGAGGATCATCCACGTGGGCTCCACTCGAATCGAAGAGATACCGACGTGAGTACAGGAGAGAGCCACCGGCACCAGCAGGTTGGTGCATTCATCCGGTTTTGGCAGGATCGAACGATAGGGGACGTGATACGCATAGCCCTGTTTCGGATACGCGCGTCTGACGGGGAAAATCGTCCCCTCATTGATCACGCCGCCCCCTTTCAGGGCCACCCGCTGACAGTCATGCGAGTCAATCGGGAAGGACGAGATCACAATCGGATCCTCTTTTTCGGGCTGTTCCAGAATGTCTTTCTGGCTCAGCACAAACATGCCCCGCATTCGTCGTCCCTCGCGCACATACAGGGCCGGAGAGAAATGTCCGTACTCGGGAAACTCATCTTTGCAGAGCCCCAGCCGAGCATACTGCTGACGAATCTTTTCCGGGACCACAGGATCCGTTGTCAGAAAATGATAAAACTCCAGCGTGTACTGCTTATGTTCTTCCCAGATCGCGGCCCGCCCTGCTGCGTCGGCTTCACTCCAGCCGTTACACGCTCCTACCAGGCCGAGCGAGAACTGGCCCCCAATCGAATTGTTGCCGTCCAGTTTACCACCGGGCAGCGGATACATATCCCAGCCCACGCGACCACCTGATTTCACATAGCGTCGCACCACCTCAAATCGGGCGGGGTCGTAATTTTTCGGCTGGGGGAAAGGGACCCGGTTGTCGGGATCATCCGTCAGACAGAGCCGGAAACTGTAAACCATGACAAGGGAATCCCCCTCATCTTCAGGGCCTGCATCGGTTGTCGTGATCAAAGGCAACGGTTTGCCGCTCTCAGCGAATCCATTGATGTTCATCTTTCTTTTGGGATAGCGTTTACCCGCCAGGGACTCACCATATTCCGCTTTCCCTTCGCGTCCGATGGTCCAGCTGACGCCTGCCGCTGCCATCAGATCCCCTTCGTATGTGCCGTCCACGAAGACCTGCGCCGCGAAGTGTCCCCGGCTGGTGACCAGTTCTTTGATTTGCGTCCCTGCTTTCTGAACCGACTGCAGACGCTGTTCCGGCAGTACTTTGACGCCCGCCTCTTTCAGCATCTGTCGCGTCACCCGCATTGCCACGTGTGGCTCGTAGGTCCATTTCGACTGGTCTTTCACACTCACCTTGTATGGCAGCGTGATCCCCCGGTCGGCATAGTCTTTTTCAATCCGCGTATGCCATTCATCAAACAGCCCCATGACCGTACTGCGGACTGTCTGGTTCGAATCGCTGAAGCTTAAACCGCCGGTATTCAAGCCCCCGATATGGTCGGTCGGTTCCAGCAGAATCACTTCGGCCCCCTCGCGTGCTGCCGCAAGCGCAGCGCAGAATCCCCCCGGCGTTGCCCCGTAAACGATGACATCAGCCTTTAGCGGTTTCTGTTGCTCAGTTTGCGCTGCACGGAGCGGACTTTGTAGAAGGAAAAGGGCTGCCAGTAACAGGGAGAGTAGACGAACCGGTTGAAACATATGTAAATCCTGTGGGTGAGCGCGAAAAGTAAAATAAATTCTGGTACCGAAAGCAACGCGTGGACGAGTGCTTCCAGCCTGGCTTCAATATAAAGCGTTTCTTCTCATTTTCCCAGTCGATCAGCAGACGTTCCCGATTTGATGTCCTCCTGGGAAGAACCACGCAACCTGTCACTTCTTAAATTTTAATTAGAGAATCTTCTTCGGATTGGGATAGAATACTGCGTCAGTTTAAGGTGATCTGAGGAAAGGATTCGAAAATAGATATGACCGCCGATGATGAGATTACAGGCCATGCTTCCCCCGTACTACAGAAACGCGGTGCCGGCCTGCTGCTGCATGCGACATCCTTACCCGGTCCGTATGGTATCGGCGATCTGGGAGCCGCGGCCCGTGACTGGATCGACCTGCTCGCCCGGGCAGGACAGTCCTGGTGGCAGTTGCTCCCCCTGTCGGCAATCGGCTACGGAGATTCACCCTACCAGCCCATCTCCTCTTTCGCCGGCAACTGGCTGTTGATCAGCCCTGAAGATCTCCTCGCGGTGGGGCTTGTTCATGATAATGAACTAGAGGTTCCCGATTTCTCAACCGACCATGTCGATTATCCAGCAGTCCGAGCATTCAAACAGCGGTTGCTACAGACGGTCTCTGCGAAATTTCATTCCTGGGCCAGTGAGGAACTGCGCCAGGACTTCGCACGGTTCTCGGAACAGGAACAACACTGGTTGGAAGAATACACCCTGTTCCAGGCGCTCTCAGATCGCTATCAGGGAGCCAGTTACCTCACCTGGCCTGCAGAACTGGTCCACCGGGAAGAGGCTGCCCTGGCTGAAGCGCGTCGACAACTGACCCCGAAAATCGAACAGATCCGCCTGGCCCAGTATCTGGTGTACCGTCAGGCGGAGCGACTCAAAGAGTATGCGCACGAGCAGGGCATTCAGCTTATCGGCGATCTCCCCTTTTTTGTCTCCCCCGATTCCTGTGATGCCTGGGCAAATCCGGAACTGTTCCTGCTGGATGAACAGTTCCGGCCGAAGTACGTCGCGGGCGTCCCTCCCGATTACTTCAGTGCCGAGGGGCAGCTCTGGGGCAACCCAGTCTTTGACTGGGAGGCACTCCGAGCGACCGGCTATCAGTGGAACATCAATCGCATCCGCGCACTCCTGCAGCATGTGGACCTCATCCGCCTTGATCATTTCCGGGGCTTCGCTGCCGCCTGGCACGTCCCCGCTGGCGCACCAAGTGCGCTTACTGGAGAATGGGTGACCGGACCGGGCAGTGACTTCTTTAATGTCGTACAGAGGGAACTGGGCTCACTCCCCTTTATCGCTGAGGATCTGGGAGTCATCACCGACGACGTCAACGAACTCCGCGACCGTTTCCAGTTGCCGGGAACCCGGGTTCTGCAGTTTGCCTTCGACGGGGATCCCGCGAATCCTTATCTGCCTCAGAATTTTAATCAGAATTCCGTCGTCTATACGGGCACGCACGATAACAACACCACCCGTGGCTGGTTCCGCAGTCTGTCTGCAGAGGAACGACTGCCGATTTATCAGCTTCTGCAACGTGCGGAAGTATCCGAGACAGAAATCGCACCGCTCTTCCTGGAACAGGCCTGGTCCTCCGTGGCAATGTTATCGATCGCCCCCCTGCAGGATCTGCTGAATCTGGACGAGGAAGCCCGTATGAATACACCCGGAACGTGTGAGGGGAACTGGGGCTGGCGGTGCACAACGGATATGTTGTCGGACTCAGCCTTTCAATCGCTGCGGAAATTGACGACAATGGAAAATCGATTCACGGAAACTCAAAGAGAATAATATCTGACTATAACAGGAGGTCATTCCATGCCAGCCACGCAACAACTTCACGATCTGGGGCAAAGTCTCTGGATTGATAATATTACCCGGGACATGCTGAAAGAGGGCACGCTCCAGCAATACATCGAAGAGCTTTCACTCACAGGTCTGACTTCCAATCCCACGATCTTCCAGAAAGCCATCAAGAGCAGCAAACTCTACGACGATTCCATCCTGGAACTGCGAAACCAGGGACGGGAAGGCGAACAGCTCTTTTTCGAACTGGCACTGCAGGATATCCAGGAAGCCGCCGATTTATTTCGACCGGTCTGGGAACGAACCGCGGGGGTCGACGGCTGGGTCTCACTCGAAGTCTCACCCACCCTGGCTTACGATACCGCAGGCACAATCGCTTCTGCCCAGGATCTGCATGAACGTGCGGACCGGTCGAATGTCCTGATCAAAATTCCGGGGACGACAGAAGGTTTGCCCGCCATTGAAGAATCGATCTTCGCCGGCATTCCCGTGAATGTCACGCTGCTCTTTTCTCCCGAACACTACGTGGCTGCTGCAGAAGCCTACCTGCGTGGTATTGAACGCCGCATCGAAGCGGGACTGAATCCGGTCGTGGGCTCGGTCGCTTCCCTGTTTATCAGTCGCTGGGACCGCGCTGTCGTTGATCAGGTTCCCGAAAACCTGCATAACCGCCTGGGTATCGCCATCGGTCAGCAGTGTTACAAAGCCTATAAAGAGCTGATGAATTCACCCCGCTGGCAGCGGATCTTCAACTGTGGTGCGCAGATGCAGCGCCTGCTCTGGGCCAGTACCGGGGCGAAAGATCCCAACGCTTCTGACGTTCTTTATATCACATCACTGGCCTCCCCCTTCACCGTGAATACGATGCCCGAAGAAACGCTGCACGCGTTTGCCGATCACGGCGAGACCGGAGAACTGCTGGAAGACGACGGCGGCGAAAGCGGCTCCCTGTTAGGTGAGTTCACCAGTGCAGGCGTCGACTGTGATGCACTCGCTGCAAAACTGCAGAAAGATGGTGCCGAGTCGTTCGTCGATTCCTGGAAAGATCTACTCGAGCAGCTGGCCTCCAAGAGTGCTTCGCTGACCAACTGAGCGACACTCGGTAGAACATAAATAGAAGAGCAAAAAACACCAGTGCCATCAGTGCTCGGGAATCACCCGCGTATCGTGGCACTGGTTTTCTGCTGCGTCAGCGAATTCGAATTCCAGTGTCGAGTGTTCAATCTGAAATTCGTGTACCAGTAATTCCTTGATCTGCTGCTTGATGATCTCCATCTGCTCTGCATTCTGTTTTCGGATGACCACGTGTGCCTCCAGCGCTGTGTGCTCTTCATCCAGTTCCCACAGGTGCAGATGATGGATCTCTTCGATGTCGGCAAGAGCTTCGACGCGTTCGACCAGGGCCGGAATATCGAAGTCAGCGGGGGTTCCTTCCATCAGCATCCGCATCGCCTGCGGGAGCATCTTATAGACTTCCCAGAGAATATAACCCGAGATCAGTACGGTAATCAGCGGATCGACCCAGTTCCAGCCGAACCAGATAATCGCCGCTGCACCCACCAGGACCGCGATACTGCTCAACGCGTCGACAATGTTATGAAAAAAAGCGGCCCGGACATTTAAAGACCCCTTGCTCATCGACCACAACAGTAGTGCCGATCCGACATCGACCACCAGGGCCAGAATCGCGGTATAGGCCATCACCGAACCCATGACGTGCTCTGGTTCGAAAAACCGGGAAATCCCTTCATAAACCAGGTACAGGCCTACAATCGCCAGCAGCGTCAGATTGATCAAAGCACCAATCATCTCAGCCCGGCGATAACCAAAGGTGAACCGTTCATTGGCTTCCTTTTGGGAAATCCGTCGCGCAATGTAGGCAATCAACAGCGCGTTGGCATCATTGAAATTGTGAGCAGCATCAGACAGCAGCGCCACACTGCCCGAATAAATTCCCGCGACCACCTGCCCGACCGTCAGCAACTGATTCAGGACGATCGCCCAGATCAGCCGCGAACTGCTCACACCCCGCAGGGAATCCGCATGTGTCAGGCCATGTGAGTGACCGGCGTGGTCCTCGCCGGCAGGTTCGTGTTCTGTTGCTTGAGTCATGGTCAGCTCAGGTCGCTTCCGTTCTAACAGGTGACAACGGGAGATCGTCCGCTTGATGACGATCTCTCTTTTCGTTGCACTATAACACATCCTGTTTTCAGAGAAGGACCAGAACTCGCATTCATTGCGATTTTCTGCAAATCACAGTTCGCTGACATTTTCGCGATCAGAAAAACGTCAGGTACTCATCAATTTCCCACTGCGTTACCTGACGATCATAGGTTTCCCATTCCTGCGTTTTCAGTTCGATAAACTCATCGGCGATCACACCCAGGGCACCTTGAATGACCGTGTCCTGTCTGAGTTCCTGAATCGCCTCCCACAGAGACTGAGGCAGAATCCTGATTCCCTGCTCCAGAATTTCCGCAGGCGTCTTTTCATAGAGATTGCCCAGGTTTGGTTCGCCGGGATCGATCTGGTTCTCAATCCCGTCCAGGCCCGCTGCGAGGTAAGCCGCCAGCGCGAGATATGGGTTGCATCCCGCCGAGACCGTCCGGTCTTCAAAATGCCCGGGCCCCGCGGTCCGAATCATCTGGGTGCGGTTGTTGTCCCCATAGGAAACAAACGCAGGCGTCCACGTGTATCCGCTCCGGCTGGAATAGAGGCCGGAACCGAGTTGCAGCCGTTTATAGCAGTTCACAGTCGGACTCGTGACGGCACACAGGGCCGGCGCATGTTTGAGCACACCGCCAATGAAGTGATACGCCAGTTCCGAACAGCCCAGCCCCCGTTTGTCGGCAGCGTCATCAAACAGGCAGGCCCCTGTTTCCGCATCTGCGAGGTGAAAGTGAACGTGCAATCCGCTGCCCGTCCGATCCGCAAACGGTTTGGGCATGTGCGTAGCGATGGCACCATATTTTTGGGCAATCTGCGACGTCGCCATTTTGAAAAAAGTGATCCGGTCCGCGGTGGTCAACGCATCCTGGTAATCAAAGTTTATCTCGTACTGACCATTGCCATCTTCATGATCGGTCTGATACACGCCCCAGCCCAGCTCATTCAACGCCGTGGTCAGCTCCTGCAGATAATCCATCGCCGGTGCCATCGAGCGGAAGTCGTAACAGGGTTTGGCCAGCGAATCCACGCCGTCCGGGTTCCAGGGAGACAGGCTTCCATCCGCGTTCTTTGTCACCAGGAAGTGTTCCGGCTCCATCCCCACATTGAACACATACCCTTTCTGTTTCGCTTCCGCGAGGACCCGTTTCAGGTTGGTCCGCGGGCAAAAAGGATACGACTCCCCATCCACGAACAGGTCCGCAGCGAAGCGGGCCGTGTTCTCTTTCCAGGGGAGTGGCGTGTAGGTTGATAGATCAATACGGGCCAGCATGTCATGCGAACTTGGGCCCTGTCCCACGCCCCAGACCGCAGCACCTGCGAACCCGGCCCCCGAGTCGATCATGTCATCGAAACCGGAATAGGGGACCATCTTCACTTTAGCCGAACCGTGTATGTCGACGAACTGAGCGAGCAGAAATTCGATCCCGGCGGTATTCATACGGCTCCGGATTGCTTCACGGTCACTCATCGTGGTTCCTCATTGTCAGTTGCTGCGCCTGCGGCCCGCGTTTTGTGCGCTTAAACGGAACCAGTGCCCGGAATCCAGCTGGTTCCGGCCAGGGGGACTTTGGCCATCGCCGCTGCTTCAACAGTCAGCGCGGCCAGATCTTCTTTCTCCAGATGATGTACGTTCGACTTGCCGCAGGCCCGTGCCAGGGTCGTCAGCTCCATATTCAGAACCTGCAGATAATTCTTGAGACGCTTCGCCCCGACCTCCGGAATCAACCGGGGTTCGAGTTCGGGATCCTGCGTGGTAATGCCCACCGGACACTGTCCCGTATGACAGTGATGACAATACCCGGGGGCCGTCCCCAGTTTTGCATAGTCCGCGGTGACGTCGACCTCTTCTCCGTCCGCCCGCTGATACGCATGATGATTGCAACCCAGCGCGACGAGCACACCCTGACCAATCGAAACCGCATCCGCCCCCAGGGCGAGCGCCTTGGCGACGTCGGCTCCCGTACGAATCCCTCCCGAAATAATCAGTTGCACTTCACCCAGTACGTTCATATCGCTGAGCGCTTCGACCGCCAGGGGCAACGCAGCCAGGGTTGGAATGCCCGTATGTTCGATGAAGACCTGCTGCGTCGCCGCAGTTCCTCCCTGCATCCCGTCAATCACCACCACATCCGCGCCCGCTTTGACTGCCAGCTTGACGTCCTCCCGCACGCGTGTCGCGCCCATCTTGACGTACACCGGAATCTTCCAGTCGGTGATCTCCCGCAGTTCTTCGATTTTGATTTTCAGATCATCGGGTCCCGTCCAGTCCGGATGCCGACAGGCCGACCGCTGATCAATCCCTTCGGGCAGCGTCCGCATCTGTGCCACGCGGGGAGAAACCTTCTGCCCCAGCAGCATCCCGCCGCCTCCGGGTTTCGCGCCCTGTCCGAGCACCATCTCGATTGCATCCGCTTTCCGCAGGTCGTTAGGATTGAACCCGTAACGTGAAGGCAGACACTGATAGACTAAAGTCTTCGACGATTCCCGCTCTTCCGGCGTCATTCCGCCGTCGCCCGTCGTTGTGGACGTTCCCATCTGCGTCGCCGCCTGACCCAACGCTTCCTTCACATTCGCGGAGAGCGAGCCAAAACTCATCCCGGCAATGGTGATCGGAATCTCCAGTTCGATCGGCTGCTTCGCATACCGCGTGCCCAGCACCGTTTTCGATTCGCACTTCTCACGGTAACCTTCCAGCGGATACCGCGACGCGGACGCGGAGAGGAAGATCAGATCATCGAAGCTGGGTACACGCCGTTTCGCACCCATGCCGCGGATCTCGTACAGCCCGTACTCAGCGGCCTGCCGGATGTAAGAGAGGGAATGCTCGTTGAAACTGGCACTCTCTTCGCGTTGAATCGACTTGTCCGAACTCACACTTGCTCTCCGCTGCTGATTTCGTTGCAGTACGTGGTTTAATATTCCTGATGGGCGTCCGCATTCCAGTGATACAGACTGCGGGCCGAACTGACCCGTTTGAATTCGCGGGCGTCATAATTCATCTCCGCCCGGGACAGCAGTTCTGCGACCTTTTCAAAATCGTCTGCCTGCATCTCTTCTTCGCGGGCGTCAGCACCAAAACTGTGAATGGACCCGCGGACGTAGATCGTCGCTTCATACAGCGAATCACCCAGGTTTGGGCCGGCATCGCCACAGACCACCAGCGTCCCCGCCTGTGCCATGAAAGCAGAGAAGTGACCGACACTCCCCCCGACAACAATCTCGGTCCCTTTGAGCGAAATGCCACACCGGGAAGAGGCGTCTCCTTCAATCACTAAAAGTCCGCCGTGTCCCGAAGCCCCCGCACATTCAGACGCATGTCCTTTCACGCGAACCACGCCCGACATGATGTTCTCCGCCACACTCCAGCCGACGTTTCCGTGAATCGTCACCCGGGCCCGCTGATTCATCCCCGCGATGAAATAGCCCGCGTGCCCCAGGATGTCGATCTCCACTTCCGTATCCAGGCCGGCGGCAATGCTGTGCAAACCGTCGGGGTTCAGGATCTCCACCCGCGCGGGTCGTTCTTCCAGCAGTTCCCCATGCAGGTACTCGTTGACCTGGCGGACACTCAAGTCGGTTAAATCAAGCTGTTTCAGACTGACCATGAATAAATCTGTTCCGGAGCCGGCTCATACACGTGAGCATGTTTGATATCAGGCAGATGTGCCAGGGAGCGAAATTCCGAACTGACGGCGACATAATCGTCCGTCTCCGCGACGACCGCGGGCTTGCAGGCAAAGGCATCCCGCACGAGTACCAGCTTGTCAGCGGTCGCCATCAGAAAGGTGTAAAAGCCATCCAGCTCCGCCTGGGCCACTTCGATGGCGGTCTCCAGCGTATCCCCTTCCCTCATCCGCCATTCCAGAAAACGACAGCCCGCTTCCGTATCGTTATCCGTTTCAAAGGCGATTCCCAGGCTCTCCAGCTTCCGCCGCACACTGTAGGGGTTTGACAGCGAACCGTTATGCACCAGGCAGAAATCCTCACCGGCCGTAAAGGGATGTGCATGAGCCGGCGAGACCGCCGATTCGGTCGCCATCCGCGTATGGCCGACAACGTGTGTACCCACCATTTCGGTAAAGTGGAACCGCCGGGCAATCTCTTCGGGATGCCCTTCGTCTTTGAAGATTTCAATCGCGTGCCCCGTCGAGAGCAGATGCACTTCGGGAAACGTCGAATTCAGCCAGGGTTTAAAGATGTCCGGCTGGAGTTCGCTGATGAGCGATGCATGATTTTCGAGAGCGGCGACCGGCGCGGGCAGTCCCAGTTCCTGCTGACAGGATTCAGCCAGCGCCTGCCAGTCAAATTTGCGATCGTGGGTGGAGAGCGCAAACCGCCGGGAGGCTGGGAGTGGACGGTGAAACAGAGCCAGGCCTGCGGAGTCAGGTCCGCGGGTCGCCATGCATTCCAGCATGGGAGTGACGAGTTGTCCCAGACGTTCGCGATCAGCGTCGCGTCTGGCCAAAAAACCGACGATGCCACACACGGACAACAACCCCGGCAAGAGCTCATTTCATGCGAGCGAAACACGAAATGTTAGATAGAAACCGTTCAGGTTTTCCACACCCGAAGATACCAGACCCGCCCCCCGGAACCAACTGAACTGTGAGAGATTTGTGATTTTTTTGGGTGGAGGTGTAGAAGACTATCCTACTGCTTGACGTGCCATTTGACGGTAAAGTCTAGCAGGTACGGAATGTTGAAGTCGCCAGATAATACTCATTGGCCGGTCTCCAGTATGGGAGACATAGTCACAGGGACCTAGATAGTAATAGGGAGAAGCAAGACCTGATGTAAGTTTTTTCACTTCACGAACAAACAATAGTGGTGTGTAACCCTGCTTTTTATGGTTGATGTACCGCTGCCCTGTGGGGGATCCAGATGAAGTATTGCTCTGCGATTGCCAGTGAAATAGTTCATGCGAAATTAAATAGTCTTCGTACATTGTTGTCGGGGAATACTCTTCTTCCGTTTTTTGTAGAGTGACGAAGAGGGCATCAATCTTTTTATCTTTCAGATGCAATACTCCCTCACGGTGATCTGGCCGATGTTCGAGAGACCAGTGCCCCAAACCAACTAGAATTTCATCACGTGTGTATTGTGCATGAATCGTTAACGGTCCTGAAACTTCCGGAAGACGACCAGCATGAAGTGAAGGAGCTTTCTGAATACGGTAGTCAAGAACTGAGGCTAAATCCTGCTTGGCAGACATATTGTCTAATAATCGATTGTGTGACTCTTCAATGGTCCAGCCTAGACCTTCTTTACCCCACAGTGTGACATAGAGCATTTCTAGTGCTTGTTTCTCTTCTTTAGAATACGGCATCAATCCTGACTGGATATGTTTGGTCCAGTATTCGATTTGAGTTGCACAATCAATGTGTATTAAGCGACGTAATCCTTTCGCGAGTTGAGTTTCGTCAGAATCTGAAATTGGTTCAATGAGACCTGCTTCTGCGAGCAAACGAGACCAGAGTCCCCGCTTTAATAACTCATCTAAGTTAGTATGTAGATAATCCAAAGCTTCTTGAAGTAATGGACTACGTCCGAGGATTCGTCCCAATTCTTTAAGTCGTATGATGATAGTTGGTTTATTGAGTCGTAATGAATCACGGATATTGTCTAATACACGTTGCTGAGCAACGCGTTCCAATTGAACTACACAACCACTTGGTAAATGAGGGAAACCATGCTCGATTTCGCGATCGAGACGCAGTTCGGGTTTCGTACTGAGTGCACGAAATCTCGATGCAAACTGAAATTCCCGTCGTTGAGCGCCGATGAAATCGAGGATTGTCAAACACTCTTTTTCATCATGGAGACGCATCCCTCGTCCAAATTGTTGTAAAAAGATGGTGAGACTTTCTGTTGGTCTTAGAAAAAGTAAAGTGTCAATTTCAGGAATATCGACCCCTTCGTTATACAGATCGACAACAAAGATAAAGTTAATTTCTCGAGAACGAAGTTGAGCCTGCACTTGGTTTCTTAGGTCATCAGCAGAATCGGCAGTCAACGCAGCTGCAGGGATCCCATGTTCGTTAAAGAATCGAGCCATGAACTCTGCATGAGCTTTACTGACACAAAAACCCAGCCCACGCGAATCCAATGGATTGAGTAGGATTTCGTGTGTTTTTTCTAAAATCAATTGCGCACGGCGATCGTTGCCAGTATAAATACGATCCAGATCATCGATCGCGTATCCACCTCGTTGCCAGTTCAGATCATCAAGGTTTTCACTATCTGAGACACCAAAGTATTGAAATGGGCACAGTAATTTGCGATTGATGGCATCAGGTAATCTGATTTCAGCACTGGTCCGCCCTCCGAACCATTTTAGGACATCGAGTTGATCGGCCCGCTCTGGTGTTGCGGTCAGACCCAATAAGATATTAGGGCGTACGTGATCTAGTAAACGTTGGTAGCTTGGTGCAGCCGCATGATGAAATTCATCGACAACTATGTATTCGTATTCATCAATTGGACTCTTCCAGAGTTCACGCGAGTTGTAGCTTTGAATAGAACAAAATAGATGTTTCACCTGAGATGGGTCTCGACCTCCTACTAGCAGATCTCCAAAATTCTGATCGCGTAGTACGCCACGAAATGATGCGAGTGCTTGTTTCAAGATCTCTTCTCGATGCACTATGAAAAGAAAAGAAGGTTGGCGGCCCTCTTCTTTGCAGATGCGTGCATAATCAAAGGCAGCTAACATTGTCTTACCCGTTCCAGTAGCGGCAACTACCAGGTGCGTTCTTTTGTTTTGGACTTCACGCTCTGCAGCCAGGATGTCCAATATTTCATCTTGAAAAGGGTATGGGCGAATATGAAATGCAGGCAGCATCGATGGATCTGATGAACTCAACCGTTCATTCTTAATGGCAGATCTTAGCCGTTCAGGAGCCTCACCGCTGAATGGCTGGAATTCATCGTCCTGCCAATATGTCTCAAAGGTTCCGGTGATCTTACCCCAAAGATACGAGAGCTCGTATTGGCTAACTTTGGTTGTCCATTCGAGTCCCTCTGAAAGGGCGGCATTTGAAAGGTTCGCTGAACCGACGTAGGCACTGCCGAAATCGGTATCTCGATGAAAGAGATAAGCCTTGGCATGCAAACGGGTTCGTTTCGTATCATAACTGACACGAATCTCAGTGTTGGGGAGGTCGCTTAATGCTTCTATTGCCTTTGGATCGGTAGCTCCCATGTAACTAGTGGTAATAACCCGAATGCGGGGACGATCAGGGTGAGGGCTTGACGCCAATTCTTTTAATTCGTCCAGAATGACACGGAGTCCACTCCATTTCACAAAGGAACAAAGAATATCAACAGAGTCTGCGGTTGATATCTCTTTTTTTAATTGGCTTCCCAAACTGGGGTCCAACCGAGTCCCTGTCAAAAGTGCAGAGCGAGATAAGGGAGTATCAGGGCGATTCTCAGGAGTTTCAGACTCGGTACGATGAATTGCCAGCAGTCGTTCGAGCGGAGTCGCGATACGTAATCGATTTTTCCAGTCTTGTCCCAGTTCTTCTGCAAGCAAATTGAGAATACGATCAACTAAACGTTTTTGTTTCTCAGTTGCTTCTTTACCACGAAATCCAGCAATTCCAGTGGCTAAAACATGTTCCAGGTATTGGGCAATCGCAGTATGTGCATCTTCGGCATCAACTTTACCTATCGTGGCGTAGAGACGCGGGTCAGCGATTGTCTGTAACTGCTCCTTTAATTCTTCAGTGAGAAGTTGTTCATAGAGTCCTGGCTGGAAGCTGTCTGTCATTCTGATTCCTGATCTCAAATCATCGTGGTGCCTGCCTCAATGGTTTCCCTATCACTGTAATCAGAAGTCAAGTGATTGACTACCGGATGGAACAAGTGGATTAACTCATAAAACAAATAATTGCGGAAATGATTTGTCATTGTTTTTTATTCAATTTTCGCGATAAGATGAGAGAATGGAGTTAGTCTTACAAAAATAAAAGAAAGTCCCACCCATGCCTCTCAATCGTCGTGATTTCCTCCACACCTCCCTCTGTTCCCTGGCTGCGGCCTCTGCTGCGGGGACGGCTTCGTTGCAGGCTGCGGAATCGAAGCCGTTGATCGGCTCCATTTCGAAAGAAACGCTCTTCCGCAATCGTGATGGGGCCGGCGTCACCTGGTTTCATCCGCGGGGATGTATGGTTCCCGGGGCCGAGGGAAAAGCGACGTTTCTGTTGAACCTGCAGGAGATTGGCGGCTCGGATTACTTCGGGCAGGTGCACTGGACCGAATCGACGGATCGGGGCAAGACCTGGAAAGAGCCGGCACCCATTGCCGCACTCGGTCGGGATCCGGTCAAGGAACATCCCGGTCTCAAGGCGGGCGTCTGTGATGTGACGCCGCAGTATCATCCACAGACCGGAACCGTTCTTGCGTTGGGGCACGTCGTCTTCTATCGCGGTCCCCGCTTTGCCCGCGGCGATCAGCTGGCCCGCTACCCCGTCTACGTCACGCGAGACAAAGACGGCCAGTGGTCAGAACGTAAGATTCTGCAGTGGGACGATCCCCGCGGTGCCGAGATCTATACCAATAATTGTGGACAGCGACTCGTGATGCCAGACGGCGATATCCTGATGTCCTTCACCTTCGGCGCAGGTAAACAGCCCCGCATGGTGGCCGGTGTACGTTGTGCCTTTGACGGCACGACACTCAAGATTCGCGAAGTCGGTCCGCCCCTGGAGAACAAAGTTGGCCGGGGCCTGCTCGAACCGTCTATCGCCCGCTTTGATAACCAATACTTCATGACAATTCGTGCCGAAGATGGACACGGCTACGTCGCGGTCAGCCCGGATGGTTTGAATTATCAGCGAAAGACCGCCTGGGCGTTTGACGACGGCACGCCAATTGGAATGTCCACCACGCAGCAGCACTGGCTCACTCATTCCGACGGACTGTTCCTGGTCTACACTCGTAAAGATGAGACAAACAAAAACATCATCCGCTGGCGATCTCCCCTCTGGGTGGCTCAGGTCGATCCGGAAAAGCTCTGCCTGATCCGCGACACCGAACGGGTCGCCCTACCGCTCGTCGGGGATGGCGTGGACGATCCCAACAATGTTGCGCTGATGGGGAACTTCGATGTCACCAACATCAGCCCGGACGAATCGTGTGTGACCGTCGGTGAATGGATGCCGCGGAACAAGGCCAAAGGCGATCTGTTGCTGGGACGCATCGAATGGAATCTGCCCAACCGCAGCGTCCCGGATTTTGTAAAAACCTGAGTGTCTGTTGAGATTCCCGTTTCAGGAAGCGCTGCTTTCCGCCAGTGAAGGATAGTCGACATAGCCCTCTGGACCCGTCGAGTAGTAGGTGCTTGGATCGGGATCATTCAGGCTGGCGTCGGTCCGCAATCGCTCCGGCAGATCGGGATTGGCGATAAACTTCTGGCCAAAAGCGATGGCATCCGCCTCCCCTTTTGCGATGGCCTCAGTCGCAGAAACTCTGTCATATCCGCCGTTGGTGATCAACACTCCCTGGTAAGCTTCGCGGATAACGGGAGTCACACGCGGTACATTCGGATTATAGAGCCGCCCCGGCTGAATCGCTTCGGCAGTATGGACGTAGGCCAGCTCATATTGATTCAGTGCCTCAGCCACCTGTGAGTACAACGCGATCGGATCGCTGTCCCCCATCCCTTTATCGTTCATCGTTGGACTGAGCCGTAACCCGGTCCGGTCTGCCGACCAGGCCTCGACCACCGCTTCAATCACCCCTTGCAGAAAACGCATGCGATTCTCGATGGAGCCCCCAAAGTCGTCGGTCCGCTGGTTCGAAGAATCACGCAGGAACTGATCGATCAGGTAGCCGTTTGCGCCATGAATCTCCACACCATCAAAGCCTGCAGAACGTGCCCGTTTGGTGGCGGTAGCATAGTCTTCATAGATGGCGTCGATTTCCGATAAGCTCAGCTCGCGCGGCACAACATAGGGCTGCTTCCCCGTTGGTGTGTGGGCATCCCCCTGAACTGCGATCGGGCTGGGGGCGACTGGCAACTGACCGTTGTGATAATCGGGATGCGACTGCCGTCCCATGTGCCAGAGTTGCAGGAAGATCCGACCATCGGCGGCATGCACGGCACTGGTGACTTCACGCCAGCCTGCTTCCTGTTCGTCGGTGTACATCGCAGGGGCACCGTGCCAGCCGTAACCCTGGGCACTGATGGCGGTCGCTTCAGAAATAATCAGACCGGCAGAGGCCCGTTGCGTGTAGTACTCAACCATTAACGGATTGGGAACACGGTCTGTGGCCCGGGCCCGTGTGAGCGGTGCCATGAGAATCCGGTTGGGTAGAGTCAACGCGCCTACAGTAAGTGGCTGAAACAAAACCTCGTAATCGCTCATGATATTCCCCTCGCAAAAAGTCCATTCTGCGGCTGTCTGTCTCTGAGAGCCATCTGCAGGATCAGTCGCTTCGACCCGTCGAAGGGAATGCTATGCCGTTATACTTTACGTGTCAACTATATTGTTCGGGAATTAATATTGGTCCTGTGTATCAATCCGCGGACTTTCCCTGCAGTTCCATCCGCCAGATCAGGCGTTGCTGTTTCTGAGTGGTTGCGCGGTTGAACAGATCCAGTTCTGTTTTCCCTGTGCGGGAGATGGGGACACCTGCGACCGATGGTACGTCGGCGACAGGGACACGGGGAACCGTCAATGACTCTTTCGCCGAATCATCAATCCACAGATTTGCTGCTGACTCGCTCTGCTCTTTCTCATCGTCAGCTAACTGCAGTTGCAGATGATGCTGACCGGCAGGAAGTTCCCGGGTGAAATACTCTGTCTCGACCGGCTTCTCCCCGGATTCATCCACAGAGAACAACCTCACTCTGGCAGTCTGACCTTTCGGAATAACGCAGTTCCAGGCATGCCAGTTTTTTAAGTCGCGACGACCACCGGCCACAACCAGTTCGCCGGGTTTCACCTCAAGCGGTTTGAACTGATGCGAGTTCTGGAGATCAACCTTGTAGAGAGGTTTATCGTCCACACTTTCCTGAACTGGCGCGATGAACTGATCGCGAACACCATCCCAGATCAGCATCCGGGGAGCCAGAGTCCCATTGGGCAACACGCCGCAGACAAGATGTTCCATATCTCTGCCATTAAATTTCAAATCGAGATAACCAAATTCGGCCAGTGGTTTTGAGGGGCCCGGTTTGGCATTCCAGGCGGTCGCATTCGCATAGCCATAAAAGGTGAGTGCCGGTTTGTCTTCCTGACCGAGCTGGTACCAGCGCTGGATATATTCAAAGGGACCGTGCGGTTCAAACGCAGAGGTCGAGATAAAATAATCGTCGGCCCCACCCAGGTTAGAGAGCATCAGGTTATTGTAACTGCCGCTGGAAGATGCCCAGCCACCCAGCATTCGGATCAGCGTACCTTCCGGATTAAAAATAAACGCTGCCTTGGGAGGAAATCGCTGTTTCGGTTTCACGTCCCAACTGGCACCACGGGGACGGACTTCACAGAGCACAACCACACGCTCACCCTGGTCAGTGGGAAGCGTCGTAATGGCGACCCGTTCCGATCTTCTGGTACTGTCAGTTCCTACCAGGTTCCACTTGCTCGTAAATTTTAGCGGTGTGGCAGCTTCGAAGTCGTTCAAAGAGAGTAACTGCTTCAACACGATCAGAGACGCTTGTTTCTGCAACTTTTGAATCAATACTTGCGGGGAGTTGCTCAACAGTTCTGAAGACTGCAGGTAGTCGACTGCAACATCGTAAAATGCGTATTTCTCTTTTGGTTTTTCATCTGAGACAGTCAGCACCACCACCCGCCCGTCGGCTTCGCGAGGAATAATCAGACGCTTGCGTTGCACATACGCGTCCTGCCCTTTCTGTTCGATGCGTCCCAGTATCGTAATTCGCAGTCGGGAAACCGCTTCTCCGTTCACTTCCAGGGGAACACGTAACTGGACGTTCCCGTCTTTGTCCGATTCCCCTGTCGCCAGCGGTCCAAACCGCTGTGAAGCCCAGAGTTGCCAGTCGTCGGGGGCATTTTCAAATGCAATCTCACTGACGGTAATTTTGATGTCGGATACTGGCTCCGCCTGACGATTGACAACCATTATTTTTCGAGGCGAACTGGGAACATACTTCTCCATGGTAATCGTTCGTCGCATTGTCTGACCACCTGCCAGATCAATCAGCGCATAGCGCGAAGGATCGTCGAGAGAAGAGGTTGGATAGACGGGCATCTGGTATCCGTCCGCAGTAACCTTGTACGATTCCCGATCGTCGGCGGGTAGATTCCGGACCCGGGCAATTCCCTGGGCATCGGTTTTGACGCGCAGAAAGGTCTCTTGTGCCCACTCTAAGCGCTGCTTGCGTGCCTCCTTATCAGGAGCGATGATTTGGTTTGCCATCGACCAGACTTCCGTGGCAGGAATAAACAGCTTCCCTCCAAAAAACAGCCCGTTGGGATTGAATTTGACTTCGGCACCTTCGATTGGCTGGCCGATGGGGTCGACCACTTTGACATTCAGGGACGTAGTTGGCGTGCAGGGAAGTTCCACCTCGGTCTTATACAGTCCCGGCGTGAGCGGAAACAGGTGCGGCCAGAAGGCATCGTGCCGACTGATGGCATTATCCAGGATCGATGCCTCTCCCGCGTTGTGCAGCTCCAGGTAGTTTTTATAAGACTCAACCGTCGGTCGAGTCGACTGATATCCGTCGACCAGCGCAAACAGCTGAGCAGTACCGCCGGTTGGCAGGGAATCAAAGACGAAGGTCCCATCTGGTTTCACAGAGGTGGACTGCTGCCAGGTCCAGCTGCCGTCGATCTTATGATCTTGCCCTTCACTAATATAGAGTTCCACACACCCATACTTAATCGGCCGGGGAACCGAGTCATCCAGACGTCCTTCCAGCCGGATACCCGGTTCGAGAATCGCCACAATTGTACCATCGTCTTCCACGCGTTCCGGATTAGTGACATCGATCAGGTGACTGAACAGCACCGGCCCGTCTTCGTTGCTGGCCACAACCCGCATCCAGCGGCGGTCCAGTTTGACAACCGGAGAAGTAAAGTAACCGAGCCGCCGAGCGTCCTGTTTGAACTCGCGTCCGATCACACGATTGTTTTCCAGTACGGGATAGGCATCGGGCAGCAGTTGGCCTTGAGTATCGACCGCTTTGACGCGAATGATGCGTCCCGGCTGAAGAACCAGTTTCGGGTTGCCGTTGAGTGAATATTGCGTGCCCGCTTTAGCATAGCCTTCAGCCTCGGCGGAGATCTGTGCCCGGGCGGCTCCCTCGGGAACCTGAATTGTGACTTCGCCTTTCTGATTCGTAACGGGAGGATTGATTGTAATTTTTCCCAGCATGTCCCCTTCATTATCTTCCCACCAGCCGACACGGACCTTGGCGCCGGCAATGGGCCGATCCTGTTCGTCGACAACCGTCACGATTTTCGGCGATGTCTGCTTCAGGTTAATGTCGGGTTTCCCCGGTTTTCGAACCTTCCGGTCAGCCGGTTTCTTTTTCTCTGCCTGGGGTTTATCTGTTTTCTCTTTCGTTTCTGCCTGCTTTGCTTTCTGAGGGGCATCCGGTTTTTGCGCAAGCACCTGCGGACTGAAGTGAACCGTCGCCACGACGACCGCAGAAAGGAATGCGAGCATTCCAAAACCATACCGCCAGGCAAGTGGAAGTCGATCGACGTCAGCCGGACGTTCGAGCCACTTGAGCCGCCGCAGCATTTGTGAACGGTCCGCCATCGCCAGCGCAGCCAGACGGGATTCCGCTCCCTGTCTCCGCAGAGCCCAGTGTGCCAGCAGACGCCGATATTCACTGAGACTGCTGATGGCATCAGCGGCTTGCGCATCTGATAAATGCTCACAGGCCAGGCGATGCCGATGCGGCAGCCTCCAGACCAGCGGATGAAACCAGTAGACCGCTTGTGTCAGATGGATGACCAGATTCCAGAACACATCGCGGCCGGCCACATGCGTGAGTTCATGCATCAGGATGGCCGACTGTTCCTCTGCCGACAGTGTTTCAAACCATATGCGGGGGAGATAGATTACCGGCCGAAAGACTCCCGCAGTACAGGGGCTTTCAATCTCTGTTGAATACCGCACACGGGGTGGACTTTCCAAGCGGAGTCGGTCCGCCAGGGACTGACACTGTTGCAGGATGTGATCGGGGACCAGCTCAGATTGTTTACGCAGAACGACAGCCCGGCGTACCTGCCAGCTGAGTCTGCTTAAGAGAACCATCATGCCAGCTAACCAGATCAGGGTGATTAAAGTGCTTCTTGACAGGGAAGACTTGTCTGATGCTGGTTGCTGGTGAACTGTGTTAGTGGATGGGATCGGGGGAGATTCAGAAGTCACCTCGTTTGATTCCAGATTACCGGAGGGCGTCGTGCTCGAGGATATCGCGATCTCGGGTTCCTGTTCCAGGGGCAGCGGATTGCTGTGCTCCGGCGGAGGTGTTTCTTGCGGTACGAAGGGAGTCGTTTGTGTTTCCTCTGTCAGGGATTTCGGAACGGATTCGCTCTGGGAAGCAAAAGCGGGATGCTTCATGTCGGGAGCACTCTCGACAACGGCTTTTGTCCTCTCTGCTTCTACGGGGGGTAAAATCGCCAGCCCCAGAGGTGGTAATACATAACAGACCAGCGGAAACAGCAGGCAGACAACAGACAGAAAGCGAGTCCACAAAACGGACCAGCGCGGATTGACTGCGGAAAGCGAGTACAGAAGCAGCCACCCGACTGCCAGTAACAGAGTCAGGCGGAGCAGTGTGTTTTGCAGTAGCTCAGATATATCCATCGCAGATCCTTTCGAAGTGGGAATCTGTGGTCTGTTTCAGTATAGCAGATTTTCGCTTACTTTTCGCCGCGGGCAATTTTCTTGAGCTGTTTGAGTTCTTCGGGACTCAGACGCTCCTTCTCAGCCAGCTCCATCAGCAGCTGTCCGGTTGAGCCGCCGGTAAAGACTTCCGCCAACCGGCGCACCATCTGTCGCAGGTGTGTTTCCCGCTTGAGCTTGGGTGAATACAGATACGCCCTGCCTTCGCGCTGACGCGAGAGCATGCCCCGCTCGACCATACTCACCAGCACGCTACGCAAGGTGCCGTTATCGATCTCCCAGCCAAAGGACTCCTGGATTTCACCCGGCTTTTGCGGCGATTTGTTCCACAACAGACGCAGAACCTCCAGCTCATTCTGATTGGGCTGTTCCATTTAACACTCTCCCATGACGGAACATCAAAAATCCAAACTGAACTGTGATTGTTTCACAGTTGATGGGAGGGTGCAAGAAGAAAGTGTGGAAAGTTCACAGAATGAAATGGGAGTGCGAGGTGAACTTGTTTCAGAGGCAGGAGTTACTGATTTTTCAATGCCAGCAGCAGGCTGGGATCGTCGGTATAAATGCGTTCGACGCCCTGCTTGAGCAGTTGCTGCATCAAATCGGGATCGTTGACAGTCCAGGCGCCCGGTTCTAGGCCGGCGGCTTTAATCTGCTGGACTTTTTCTGGAGTAATACCGCTGTAATGTAGAACCAGGGCTTCAAAGCCGCGCTGCCTGGCAATCTTGATGTCGGCTGCAATATCCGTATCCGCACCACGATCCCAGAAGACAGGCATCTCGGGAGCCAGCTGTTTGACCTGGGTCATAAAATTCAGGTTTCCGTCATTGAAGCCGACCCAGGGCTCCATCTTCAGACGCTTGACCAGTGCGACCGCCTCTTTAACACAGTCGGCCTTGGGCTGCAGCGAAACACGTGTTTTGTGCTGTTGCTTGACGAGCAGCAGTACTTCCTCGAGCAACGGCATCCGCTGGGGTGGGCATTCTGTTCTGGTCAGCTGCTTTCTGCGACGGAAGTCGGTAGCGACGTCAATCGTTTTCAGTTCTGCATACGTGGAATCGGACACATTCCGGTTCTGATCACCCACCCGCTTCGTGGTCTTGTCATGGGTGACGACCAGCTTGCCGTCCTTCGTGAGAAAGATGTCGAGTTCCAGCCAGTCTGCACCCGCTAAGATTCCACTTTCAAAGGCGGGGATCGTGTTTTCCGGCCAGGCAACAGAATTGCCGCGGTGGGCGGTGACCCCGTTGTTTAAAAAGGAATGTTCCTCAGCAGGAAGTACCGTCAGCAGATTGAGAGTGAACAGCAACGCGCATACAAATTTCATCTCTTGAGACTCCAGAAAAAAGACCAGGACTCATGCTAGCGGGCCCCAGTGAAGATCTCAAGAAGAGCAGATGAAATTCAGCGACGCGGTCAGGCGATGATATCGTGGACGACATTCGTTTCGAACTGATGCGTCAGCCGTTCGCCCAGGCCGTTGCGCTGGTAGACGAGTCTTTCATGATCCATGCCCAGCAGATGCAGAATGGTCGCGTGCCAGTCCTGGATGCTGACGCGGTTCTCTACGGAAGCGTAGCCGACTTCATCAGTGCTGCCGTAAACCAGACCCCGTTTGACTCCGCCCCCCGCCATCCAGGCTGAGAAACCGTAGGGACCATGATCGCGGCCGGCGAGTTTCATCTGGGCGTTATTTGTGATCTGGGCCGTCGGCAGACGTCCAAACTCCCCACCCCAGAGGACCAGGGTCGAATCGAGCAGTCCCCGCTGACGCAGGTCTTTGAGCAGTCCCGCGACCGGCAGGTCGGTCTGGCCACAGGCACTCTGCAAGGAATTTGCAATCTTGGAGTGGTTATCCCAGAGTTGTGTGCGGGTATAAAGCTGAACGAAGCGAACTCCTTTCTCGACCAGACGTCGGGCCAGCAGGCAGCGTCTGCCGAAACTTTCGGTCTCTTGCTGATCGATGCCATACATGGCCAGGGTTTCCTGCGTTTCCTGTGCCAGGTCGAGTGTCTCGGTCGCTTCGAGCTGCATGTTGGCAGCCATCTCGTAATTCTGTATGCGGGCTTCCAGTTCCTGCTGACCGGGGCGTTGTTTCTGATGCATGCGGTCGAGTTGTTTGAGCAGCTGTTGTTTGTTGCGACTGACCTGCTCGGCGTGAGCGTAATCGGGAGCCAGGTTCAACAGCGGAGAGCCCGTCGATTTCATTCGCGTTCCCTGGTAGAGGGGCGAAAGGTAACCCGACATCCAGTTGTCCACGTTGTTGACAGGCAGTCGATTGGTGGGATCAGCGAGCACCACGTAAGCAGGCAGATTCTGATTTTCATTCCCCAGCCCGTAGGTGACCCAGGAACCGAGCACCGGATGCCCGGGAAACGTCTGGCCGGATTGCATTTTGTAAATGGCCGGTTCGTGGTTGGGATGCACGTTGTACATCGAGCGGACAATCGTCATCTCGTCCACTTCCTGTGCAATGTGCGGCAGCGCATTGGAAACCCAGGCCCCCGACTTGCCGTGCCGCTTGAATTCAAATGGGCTCTGCATCAGTTTCCCGGTGCGGTCGGTTTCGAATACTGCGTTGCCGGTCAGTTCGCGGGGAGCGGTCTGTCCGTGATATTTCTTCAAGGCGGGCTTGGGATCAAACAAGTCAACCTGGCTGGGGCCTCCCTGCATGCAGAGATGAATGACCGACGTGGCGCGGGGAGTGAAATGCGGACGACGTGGCTGCAGGTTCTCTGGAAGATTCTGAGCGCGATGTGTTTCTGCTCCGAAGGTCTGCTCACCCAACAGGGAAGACAGCGCAACGCCACACAGACCGTCTGTCATGCGATCAAAAAAGCGACGACGGGAAAGTTCGGTCAGCAGTTCATTTTGTAGCGGGGGAACGGTCATGTCTTCTCAGTCGATGTAAAGAAATTCGGCGGAGTTGAGCAACACGTGGCAGTATTCAGTAAATCCGTCAGCAGGACGGGAGTCCTGTTGGGAATCATTTTTTGCAGGGGGATTCAGCAACTTTAGCGAGTCGAGGGCCAGCGCAAGTTCTGTCTCAGCAGGGGGACGCTGGTAGGCCAGCTGGTAAGCCAGCTTAATCTGTTGAGCAGGATCGTCTCCTGCCTGCTTCCGTACTCGATCCGCAAAGTAGACCGCCAGTTCGTGTACCATTTTATTGTTGACCAGCAGCAGGGGCTGGGAAACGACGTTGGAAATCTTCCGTTCGGTGCAGTTCGGGTTCATCTGAGGCAGGTCGAACACTTCCAGGAAGGTCGGCATTTCTTTACGGCGGTGACGGACATAAACGCTGCGTCGCCAGCCGTCTTCACTCCGCTTCGCCGTAACCAGGCCATCTTTTCGGACTTCCACAGCAACCGGCTGACCATATTTCGTCTCGTCGAGTTCGCCGGCAGTGAAGATTAGAGCGTCGCGCAGTTCTTCTGCTTCGAGTCGTCTGAGTGGCATCCGGGAAAGCAGTTCGTTTTCCGGATCCAGTTTCTCCAGTTCCGGTGTGACTGTAGATGACTGGCGATAGGCTCTCGAGGTCATGATCAGGCGATGCAGTTTTTTGAACTGCCAGCCCTGCTGAACGAATTCGACCGCCAGCCAGTCTAGTAGTTCGGGATGGCTGGGAGGCGTTCCCAGGGCGCCAAAGTTGTCGATACTCTTCACCAGGCCGGTACCAAAATGTTTGTGCCAGATGCGATTCACAATCACCCGGGAAGTCAGCGGATGGTCGGGCTGCGTCAACCAGCGGGCAAATGCCAGTCTGCGTCCGGTTTTCTCATCGGTCTGCAGGGAAGGATCAATGCGATAAGGCGAGATGCCCTCAGCGATCGCGGACGGCGGCCCCGGTTCCACAGGACGGGTGGGTTGCATCTCGTCGCCACGGCGATAGATATAGGTCGGCGAAGGACGCCCCCGGTCCCAGAGGGCCCGAATCATTTCCGGGGTTTTGAGAGAGGCCTTTAAATCCTTGAGCTGTTTATCGAGCTTCTTCTTTTCCGCCTTGTCCAGTTTCTTGTCTTTGAGTTTCGATTCGACATCTGCAATTTTGGCTTCGATTGATGCATTGTGCTGATCGATGGCGGCCTGTTCTTCCTTGGGAACCAGGGTCAACAGACGACTGCGGGCCCGCTTCCACTGGTTGCTGAAAGGCTGCGGCGTCATCCAGTCGTACTCGTCGTAGGCTCCCTTAAAGATTGCCATGGAACGGTAATAGTCGCGCTGCGGAATCGGATCGTATTTATGACTGTGACAGCGGGCACAGTTCATCGTCAGGCCCAGCACACTGCGGTACAGCACGTCGAGTTCATCCGAGATGACTTCCAGACGGTCAGTCACACGATTCACCGGGTTGGCTGAAGTCCCATCGGGCGCCATTCTAAGAAAGCCGGTCGCCACCAGCTTTTCAATCAGTTCGGGAGTGACTTCCGAGGCGTGTTGATGATCGACCAGTTCATCGCCGGCCAACTGTTCGGTGAGGAAGACATCGTAAGGTTTGTCTTCACCAAAAGACTGAATCACATAATCCCGGTAGCGATACGCGTATTTGCGGATCAGGTCGGCACTCCGTTTTCCTTCGGAATCCGCGTAACCCGCCAGGTCGAGCCAGAACTGTCCCCATTTCTCGCCGTAACGGGGAGAAGCGAGCAGACGATCGACCAGTTGTTCATAGGCGTCCGGACTTTCATCCGCGAGAAATGCCTGTACTTCAGCTTGTGTGGGAGGCAGTCCTGTTAAGGCATACGTTGCGCGGCGGATCAACGTTCGCTTGTCTGCCTCGGGGGCATAGGAGAGGTCAGCTGCTTCCAGCTTACGGAGCAGGAAGGCATCGATCGGATTTTTCACCAGTGTCTGATGTTTGACTGCGGGCGGAGTGACCTGCTGGGGAGGCTGGAATGACCAGAACTGACGATCTTCCGGTGTGACCAGTGGATCCTGGTCGAGGCGAAACGGTTCGCTGTTGTCATCTTCATGCAGGCCTTCGGCGATCCAGGTCTTCACCGTTTTCAGTTCCGCGGCGGGCATCGGTTCTATTCCGGCACGGCTGATCTCCGCTTTAGGAGGGCAGCTCTTCTCTACAATATATTTGACCAACGGGCTCTCGTCGGGCTGACCTGTGATGACCGCAGGACCTGCGTTACCGCCGGTCAGCATGGCTGCCTTGGTTCGCAGGTCGAGTCCCCCTTCCTGGTATTCCGGGCCGTGGCACATCACACATCGGCGATAGAGGATCGGAATTACATCGTGCTGCGAGATCCGGCTTTCCGCGACAGACTGGGGCGCTGCTTTGAACTTGAGTCCGCCGCTGATCCACAGGCGTACGGTTTCGATTTCGGCTTTCGAAAGCGGCGTTTCGCCTTCCGGGGGCATCAGCTCTTCGTGCAGATAATCATAGAGCAGACTCTCTTCCGGTTGACCTGCAACGAGCCCTGCTCCTGATTCGCCTCCCTTGAGCAGGCCGGCGGTTGAGCTCAGATCGAATTCCGCTTTGCGGTTTTTCTCACTGTGGCATTTGACGCAGTGTTTCTGAAAGATCGGCAGGACGGTGTCTTCGTAAACAACGGATTTCTGTACAGCGGGAGGGTCTGCAGCATGGATGACGCTGGAGAAGTACAGGCAGACAATCAGACAGTTGCACAGCAGGCCGGTGATTGTACGACGGGAAACGACCATTGCTGAAGGTTTCTCGCGATTAGAGGCAGGCGTTGATGGGGGATGACAATCGAGTCTGATTGTCCATATGACTCAAGCTGGTAGTCACTCCCGTTCTGCGCGCGTCCAGAACTCAGGAAGGAACATAATTATAACAGTTTATATGTCGGTACTGTCAAGCACGAACCCCGATGATTCCTGTTTCGGCTGGTTCTGCTTGACTGGGCTGCCTGAGCGGTCCGATGTGAAGAATCGCTATAAACTCTGTTTCCTGTTACAAAGTTGTTGACTCTCAATTCTCAGAAATTACGATTGAATTTCGTTGGAAGGGATGAGGAACCCCACTATTTCGAGTGACTTTTTTCAGGAATCAGTTTGATGATCAGATCGCAAATCATGAAAGCGGGCCTCAGTGTGGTTGCACTGATGTTGCTGCTCTCCAGTGGACCGGCGCTTCAGGCCGGCGTGAGCAAAGATGCGGCGAGTAAGTATCTCAAGGATGTGCAGACCGGAAATCCCGGTTTGAAATCGGTGGGAAAAATTACATTCGGACCCGGCGGATTGCTGGTGGTGGCGGACCCTGCGAAAGCGACAATTACAGTTATTGATACTCACGATGCGGGACCTCTGCAGAAGCTGGAGCAGAAAGTACCCCAGATTGATGTTGCCGTAGCGGCCAGCCTGGGCGTCGAACCCGATCAGATCGACATCGCCGACATGGCCGTCAATTCACAGAGTGGCAAAGTCTATCTCTCCGTCAAACGCACGACCGACAATCAACCGGCGATTCTGGTGATTGACGCGCAGGGTAAGGTCAAGAACTTCGACCTGTCGAATGTCGACTATGTCCAGGTCTCACTCCCCGGCGGTGAAAAATCCAAAATTCGCAACATTACCGGCGTCGCACTGGCCAGCGATCGCCTCCTGGCAGCAGCACAGTCGAACGAAGAATTCGCCAACAAGATTTACTCGATCCCACTGCCGCTGACACATGGCACCTCGGCCAAAATTTTCAGCGCCGAAACCTATCATGTGGCTCATCGCCGCTGGGAAACCAAGGCCCCGATTCAGTCGTTCGTACCTTATTCAAATAAAGGTAAGAACTATATTGTCGGTGCGTTCGCCTGCACGCCGATTGCCAAGTTCCCCCTGGATGAACTGCAGTCCGGCAGCAAGGTCAAGGGAACCAGTGTTGTCGAACTCGGATCGGGAAACCGTCCGCTGGACATGCTGACTTACGAAAGTAACGGCAAGGAATGGCTATTGACGAACACCTTCCGCTTCCACTGGAAGAAGAGCATGTACGGCCCCAGTAAATGGTGGGGCGTTCGCGTCAACATGGATTACCTCGAAGCAGAGGACATCAATGAGGAAGCGGCTCGCCGCGATGTGAAACAGAAACAGGGGCCCAACGGCATTGAAATCGTCGATCAGCTCTCTGGTGCCGTGCACATCGATAAGCTGCAGAAAAAGGAAATCGTAGTACTGCGTGACAACGACGGACACCTCGACCTGGAAATTGCCGAGCTGCCATAACCAGTTTGGTTTTTGATCTTCGGGCTCTTTCCGGTTTTTAAATCAACGGGAAAGAGCCTGTTTTAATTCACGAAACAAATGAGCGGCATGGCGCTGGCCACCGGTTTTGGAGAACCGCGTGTTTTCCAGATTACCGGCGACTAACGTCGTTCCGCTCACCTCTGCTGGAATGGTGTAGTGATGTCGTTATCAGTCCCAGCTGGAAAACTAGTCTCAATCACGCTGCTTTTGGTGACCACTTTCAACCTGATATCACCTGAGTATTCGCAGGCAACCGGCACACCCGATGACCGTCTGTTTCAACTCAGCTTTGAAGCAGACAAACAGGACCCGCGGCAGTGTCGTGTGGTCGTGACGGCAGCAGATTCCCGACTCTGGACAACGCTCCGGGATGCCTCCGAGGAACAGTACCAGCAGGTTCTGTCACTGAAGCGGGAAAGCAAATCTTCTCAAGAGCTGCCACCCATGCTGGGCCGCTATGAACTACAAGATCAGCGGCTCACCTTTCAGCCTGCATTTCCGCTCGTGAGAGGCGGTCGCTATCAGGCAACCTTTGACGCGCGTGCCTTACAACTGGCTGGAAAAGAGGGAGAGCAGCGTCTGCAGAAAACGTATGCGATTCCCCTGCCCGATGCAAAACCACCGCAGGTGCTGTCGATCTATCCTTCGGGCAAAGAGCTCCCCGCCAATCATTTAAAGTTTTATATTCAGTTTTCGGAGCCGATGCAGCAGGGGGACATCTTCGATTACTTCTCACTCTATAACAAAACTCAGCAGCAACTGGTCCCTCGACCGTTTAGACACACTGAGCTCTGGTCTCCCGATGGGAAGCAACTGACACTCTGGTTTCATCCCGGTCGCCAGAAGACGGGCGTGAATCTGAATGTCGAACTGGGGGCGATCCTGAATGCCGGACAGGAGTATGAATTAAGGATCAACCCGAAGTGGTCAGCACTCACGGGGCATGCACTGGGACAGGAAGTAAAAAAAACATTCTCAGCGGTCGCCATGGATGAACGTCAGCCGAAACCTGAGTCATGGCAACTGAAAGTTCCGGCCTCCGGAACACGGGCGCCATTGATTTGTGAACTGGGGGAATCACTGGATTACGCCCTGCTGCACAGTCAACTTCGCATTCAGACGATCAGTGGAAAACCGGTGCCCGGCAAGATCGAACTGGCGGATCACGAATCGGTCTGGAAGTGGACCCCGGAAAAACCCTGGCAGCCGGGGCACTATCAGCTGGTGATCGGTTCTGTGCTGGAAGATCTCGCGGGCAACAGCCTGCAGCAGCCTTTCGCCGTCGATCTCTCTCAAAAGCAGACAGGCTCGAACACGGTAGGGGAATTCGTTACACTCGGGTTTGAAATCAAATAAGCTAAGCTCTTCAAATCTGAGGTTCACCGATGTGTCGCGCGCTCATCTTGCTGATGCTCTGTTGTTGTTCGCTTCCCCTTTCGGCAGCAGAGACGCCGCCGAACATCGTCTTTATTCTGGCCGACGATCTGGGCTGGCGTGATCTGCACTGTTATGGGGGACAGCTCGCTGATACGCCCCACCTTGACCAGTTGGCGAAACAGGGAATGAAGTTCACGAATGCGTATTCTCCGGCGCCAATCTGCTCTGCTTCGCGGGCCTCAATTCTGACCGGAAAGACACCTGCGAGGCTGCATTTTGAATTCGTCACGAAGCCGGCCGGAGTGCAACCGCCCACCCGCCTGATGCAGCCCCCCGCTTACACGCAGGACCTGCCCTTGAAAGAAGTCACACTCGGCGAGATGCTGCAGCGAGCCGATTACGAGACCGGCTTCTTCGGGAAGTGGCACGTGAATGAGCATTATCAACGTTATCTGGGCTGGAGTCCGACACACGGTCCCCGCCAGCAGGGATTTCAAAAGGCCGTCGAAACCTTCGGCAGTCATCCCTATGCTAAAAAGTTCGCCTGGAAACCGGGAGACTTTAAAAAGGACGAGTTTCCCCCTGATGCAGTCACAGAGAATGCCATCCGCTTCCTGCGACAGAAACGCAGGCAGCCGTTCTTTTTGTATCTCTCTTATTTCCATGTGCATACTCCGGTCAAAGCACCGACCGACTGGCTGATAGAAAAGTATCGGGGCCGCGCTGCCGCTGGTCCGGGAGATCAAAAACTTCGCACGCACTATGGTGCGTTTATTGAAACCCTCGATACCTATGTGGGACAGGTGCTGGACGCTTTGGATCAACAGGGCCTGCGCGATTCTACCCTCGTCGTCTTTACGTCTGATAACGGCGGACATCCCGAGTATGCCGCCAATGGCCCCCTGCGGGGAAGTAAGTGGAACCTGTACGAAGCGGGTATTCGTGTACCCCTATTGGTCCGCTGGCCCAGGCATGTGAAAGCGGACAGCGTGTGCGAGGTACCGGTCAGCGGGACCGATCTGTTTCCTGCTTTTTGTGAAGTCGCGGGGGGAAACTGTGACTCGCTGACACTCGATGGTCAAAGCCTGGTCCCGCTGCTGGAGGGGAAAGCAGCCGCATGGCAGACGCGACCGCTGACCTGGCATTTTCCGTATTATCATCCGGAAAAAGGGTATGAAACCGCTAAAGAGACGATCGGCGTCAATGATTTCGCGGTGAGCAAAACCCGACCTGTCTCTGCGATTCGCAGTGGAGACTGGAAGCTGCTGCAGTTTTATGAAACGGGAAAACGCGAGCTGTATGATCTAAGCAGCGATCCGGGTGAGCAGCATGATTTAAGCGCCAGCCAGCCGGAGCAGGCTGCGCAACTGGGAATGCAGCTGCAACAGATGCTGCAGGACATGCAGGCCCGTTATCCGACTGCGGCTGCTTCTCAAAAGTGAATCGCGGTTTAAGCGAGTTCGGCGATCGGAGCAGAAGGACCTTCGACCAGAGGCGTGGGACGTCCTCCCGGTTTGATCCAGTGTCCGTAAGGATCGATGCCCAGCTTGCTGAACACGGTGGCCCCCAGGTCGCCTGGGCCCAGACGTCGTTCGGCGATTTCACCACCACGACGATCGGTAGCACCAATCACCTGACCGCCGGGCACACCTGCACCAGCAGCCAGCATCGACATGACGGGAGTCCAGTGACCACGTCCATCGGTTTTGGTGATGACCGGCCCACGACCGAATTCACCCAGGACAAGGACCAGGGTTGAATCGAGCAGACCACGTTCTTCCAGATCGCTAATAAGCGTCGTCACACCATGATCGAACGAGGGAAGCATCGGTTTCAGACCTTTGGTGATTCCGCCCCACTTGACTTCATCACCGTGGTGGTCCCAGTGTCCCCAGGCATCACTCATGGTGATGAAAGTGACACCCGCTTCAACCAGGCGGCGGGCCAGCAGTGATTTGCGACCGAAAGAGCTGTCGCCGTACTTGTCGCGGATCTTCTGAGGTTCCTTGTTGAGGTCAAAGGCACGGGCGACATTACCTGACAGGACCATGTCGTATGCTTCCTGAACGTAGCGGTCCTGCAGGGCCAGGTCGGATGACATGTCAGCATGTTTTCGCATCTGGTCAAACTGACGGCGGAGTGCATCACGGTCGGTGAGGCGGGAAGATGTGACGCCATCCGGCATGCCGAACTTACCGGCTGCTTTGACGCCGTCTAATGGTTCATAGCGATGTCCCAGGTGCCCTGCACCGTAGATATCGGCTGCCATGCTGTCGGCCAGCGCGACGAAACCAGGCATCCCCGGAACGTTGGGACCACGGAATTTTGCTGCGACCGAACCCATGGAAGGATAGCCGCCCCCGTCACGGTTGTCGTTGGTTCGACGCGATTTGGGATTCGCTGCCTGGAAGGTGGTGGGTGTGTGATTGCTGGCTGTGGCATCCATCGAGCGAATGATGGCGAACTTGTCCATCATTGCTGCCTGCTTGGGCAGGTGCTCGCAAATTTCAATACCGCTGACTGAAGTCTGAATCGGATTGAAGGGACCACGAATTTCTTTCGGGGCTTGTGGTTTCAAATCCCAGGTATCAAGCTGACTGGGACCACCAGACAGCCAGATCATAATTACTGACTTGGCCTGGTACTTCTGACTGGTGTGTGCCTGGGGAGCAGCCTGTGCCTTCTGACGTAACAGCTCCGGAAGTGACAAACCAGCGAGACCAGCCATGCCTGTCTGCAGGAACCAGCGACGGCTGCCACTGCGAATCAGGTCTGAACCGGGAGCGAAACTGGCAAAACTGCTGCCGCTCTGATGGTGTCTTCCGTGTGTATTTTCTGGGTTGAAGTCTGACTGGGACATCCGAATTCTCCCATTTCAAAATCGAGGAATCGATTATTAATTAGGATTAGATAAAAACTGGTGTGGTAAATAAAAAATAGCTTTTATCTCATACCCTGTGTGGTGAGTCGCGCTGGCAGGAATATGAAGGTTCTTTAATCATCAGCATACACAAATATGATCGGAAAGAACAGCGCGAAATTCCGCATAAATCTCCAGATTCGCCTGTCGTGTGTTGTTATGTATATATGTTTCTTGCTGTAATCACTAGATTCTGCATAAAACGTGGTGCCTGAAGGCCCGATTTCAGGAAAGTTTTAACAGCTTGATTGCGTTTTCACGGCAGATCTTGCTGCGGACCTCGTCGGGCAGAACCAGTTTTTCGAACAGTTCGAACTGAGGAACATGCTGTCCGGGAGCGAGGTAATCGGTGCCGAACATGATTCGGTCCTGACGTCGGATCAGGAATTCTGTCCCGAATTCCATGTCACGGGAAATTGAGTTGGCACCCGAACCGGCGGAGAGATCTCCGTAGATGTTAGGGTAACGGCTCATCAGATCATCAATCGCACCACCTGGTTCAACTTTCGATTTCGGGTAGCCGCCCAGTGATTTCTGATCGAGCCCGCCGGAAATCGATGCCCACCAGCCGGGGCCATGACCGATGAAGTTCAGTTCGGGAAATGTCTTCAGTGCGTTCTCAAGTCGCTTCAGACCGGGAACATCTTTGCCGCGAATATTATCGATATGGAACAGCAGCGGAATGCCGACTTCCTGACAGGCTTCGTAAACACGCATCATCAGCGGATCGTCAAAATTCAGACCGACTTTGTGTTCCCCGAAGCCTTTGGCTCCCTGATCGACCCAGCCCTGGATCATGCCAGTGAGTGCCTTGACCGAGCCGGCGTGCGTCGTACGAGGGTCGACCGAGCAGAAGGGAATCAGACGATCGGGATGATCTTTGGCAGCCGCCAGCACCGATTCGGTTGTCTGCAGATACTTCGTGGATTCAGGCGAAGTCAAAGGCAGCACTACCGCTTTCTCGACTTCGAATTCATCCATCCAGCTGATTAAGGCTTCAGGTGACAGATTCTTCTTCGGATCTGTGTAGGTGCCGATGTGCGTATGGACGTCAATGAACCCGGTGCCCGCTTCGATACTGGGAGCTGCTGCCTGAGCACGGCTGGTCGGCCATTGACCGGCTGCACAACCAAGGCCAGCGAGGAACAGTGATTTCGAAAAGGCACGTCGGGAAATATTCATCGCTCATTCCTTTGGGGGGATTTTTGAAGGAAGGTTCACAAATTGCTTTCTTCCATTCAAAACAACCCCCGCAGGAATTACAAGAGCGGTTCTGAAATTATTTCGGGACGCGACGTCGGTTTTGGAACTTGATCTGTGTGACCCCTTGGGGATGCACGTTGGCTTGTTCAATGCGTGCGTGCAGCTGTATTGCCAGCTTCGCACGTACTTCTGCCGTCGCTGGATCGCTGGCCAGATTCTTCATTTCTGCAGCGTCAGACTTGTGATCGTAGAGTTCGACGCCCTGCTTTCCGTTGTCTCCCCATTCGGTATAACGATAACGAGGAGTCCGCAGGCTGTAGCCGTTGGCGTATTGAGTGAATGCCGAATCGCGCGATGCCACGGAGGCGTCTTTCAGTGTGGGAACCTGACTCACTCCAGCTGCAGAGGCGGGGGCTTTCAGGCCCGTCAGTTCTGCCAGTGTGGGATAAAAGTCGACCATTTCTGCAGGTGCTTCTGCTGTCTGACCCTGGGCAAGTACACCCGGACCGGCGATGATCAGCGGCACATGCGTCGCATTTTCGTACAGCGTCGTTTTCTGCCAGTGTCCGTGCTCACCCATGTGATAACCATGATCGGAAGTGAAAACGACAATCGTGTTCTCTTCCAGCCCGCTCGCTTTCAGTGCTTCCAGGATCTTGCCGAGTTGTGCGTCAGCAAAGGTGATGGAGGCGTAATAGGCCTGGATTGCCTGGCGGGCCAGATCATCAGCCAGGTCGATCTGAACTTTCTTTCGTCTCACTGACTGCCGGGCCGGCTTGGGAATCGTGTCGAGATAGCCTTCGGGAACCTGTGGGACTTTGATCTGCTTAGTGGGATACTTTTCGAAGTAGTCCTTGGGAGCGACGTACGGTGTGTGTGGACGGTAGAGGCCGACCGCCATGAAGAACGGCTGCTTGCTTTTGGCAAACTTCTGCAGCTGTTCGATGGCGATATCCGCGGCAATGCCGTCTGTCTGTTCTGCGTCAGTTCCCTCCGCGGCGAGCCAGCTGAGTGTGCCTCCAAAACTACCGGGGGTCAGAGTGAAAATCAGATCCTCGTCATCCACATCGCGTCCGCGGGGATTGAAGGTCTGATTCCAGGAATAAGGGTCGTCGTGTCCGCCGGTCCCGATATGTTTGGGAACGTTGTAGTGATAGATCTTGCCCACCCGGGTAGCGAAGTAACCGTTGTCGCGAAACATCTGCGGAATGGTTTTCACATTGGGAACGTGTTCGCGGATGTAGATCGCGTTGCGATGGACGAGCGTCTGATCGGGATACATGCCAGTCATGAAGGAAGCCCGACTGGGACCACACAGCGGAAACTGGCAGTAGGCATTCTGAAAGCGCACACCCCGTTTTGCCAGCTGATCGATATTCGGGGACTGGACCTGCGGATGACCGTAGCAGCCCAGGTCGCAGTTGAGGTCGTCGCAGATCAGGAACAGAACGTTGGGTCTGCTCTCTTCAGCTGAGACGGCTGATAGAGAATTGAAAAACAGCGCGCCGCAAGCGAGGGCAAACAGCAGAGATCGACCGAGGCTGTGGATCATGAATGTACTCCCAGGGGAATTAGAATTAAGAACCAGCGAATGTGTACACACTCTTATCCTAACAGAGTGGAGGCCCTGTTTCAGTAGGGAATACCAGGTTCCATTTGAAGTTTTTGAGGCTCAGACTGACTCGTGAATTACAGTTCAAACCCGATTTTTTGTTACAGAGATTTATTTCTGTGAATCCCTGTTAATTCTTATTTGTTTACTGCTAAACAGTATTGATTGTCTCTGAACTGGAGTTTAGCCTTACGGGAGCTCATTCTGTTACTCTTAAAGGTCGTTTTATTGATGTCTGAGACTACTGTGATTGAATGCCCTAATTGTGGGGCTACGTTTAAAGCCAAATCAAAAGCAGCCCTGGGTAAAAAAGTTGCCTGCCCGAAGTGCCAGGTTCCTTTCGTGATCTCCACCCAGTCATCTTCCCCAAAGTCAAAGAAGCCGCAGCAGGCGGCTGCGCAACAGGATGCCTGGGACGACCTCTGGGATGAAGAGGATGATTTGGAAGCCAGCCCGCCACCCCGTGAAACAGCAAACCGTCCTCGAGGCCGATCGGCGAAACGGAATCCGTCTTCAGGAGATTCTTTGAAGTGGATCGGCCTGGCAGCCATCGTGGTGGTTGTCGGGGGAGGCATTGGTTTGATCGCTTTGAGTTCAGGGTCTTCCAGCTCTCAGAAATCTACGGATAATCTCGCCTCAAAACTGATGACCAAGGGGCAATCCGAGGAGAATACCCCTGAAAAGGCAGAGCCAGATAACGCTGCAATGGATGTTGTCCAAGTCAATACTGCAGAGCCGAAAGCTGCTGCTGAGCAGAAGGATCCGGCTGTCATTGCCAGTACTATTCCAGAGAAGCCCGTCGCACCCATGTCGGAGAAGGAGACCCCGGACCAGCGGTCTCTGACTCCTGCTCAGGCAGCGGAAGCGCATCTCCTGGTCTATCAGATTGTCAAAGTTGATGCTGGTGTTACGAGCTCACTCAGCAAAGCAACCAGGAACCAGAAATTAGCCAGTGACATGTTTTCCAGAGGCATCGCCAATACTGTCGATCAGGAATTGCAGCAGGCGAAAATTCCTTCCTACCTGTCGGGAACAACTCAGATTGATCTTGAGAAGAAACTTCTCAGCCTGCAGGCTGATCCCCAGTCTGCGAAGCAGGTTGCTGACAGTATCAACAAAAGTGTCGCGATCAAAGTTCAGGTTGCGGAGACTCCCGAAGTGGTTGCGCTCGAACTCCCGGTAGATGAGGGGGACGAACTGGACTACAAGATCGATTTCGAGATCAAGCAGCTCGAAGAATCCTTCTCGAAACAGATTACCGCCAATCCGACTGCCGGGGCCAGTGTGCTGGCTCAACTCCTGAACCATCACCTGTCCCAGGCGATTCCGGAGTACATTCCCGAAACGCTGAAACTGGATCTGGAATCGCGTAAAATGACGGTCCATCTGACCCGCTATCCCGAGATGTTTCTGTACTCTCGAATAAATAAGATCCCTTCGATTCCTGTCAACGTGGTCCCGATCCCCTATACCATTCGAGAGCTGCGAACGCCTGATCAACTCAAGCCGACCCAGGTCACTTTTAAAATCGAAGGCTTTAAAAATGATCATACCTACCGATTTGAAGAAGGGCATTCCTACAACTTCGATCGAGGGAGAGTCTACAGTGGCCTGATGTTTCCCCTGACGAACGTGATCACCGGATATATCTCTGATTCCCTGGATGTTAATTTTGTCGAAAAGACTGTGACGTTTCAGCTGGATCATGAACCGGGCAGGAATCTGTCTAAGCGAATCAATGAGTCTGTTTTTAATGATACGCTCCTTTCAGACCAGCCCCTCAAAACCGGTCCGCCGGAAACCCCTTTTCGGACCCCCGGGCGACCGAACAAACTTGTAGTAATGCGGATCAACGAAGCAAGGGAATTTAGCAAATCTATTTTCAGCGATCTCAATCCGGATGAAGTGAAAAGGCTACTGGCCAAAGAAGCGAGTCGGATGAACTCCTATTTTAATGGTGATCTCAGTGGCTTCATCGCGGATTCACTCGAAGTGGATCCGCAGCAGTTACTGATTGCCTTTCAGTTGGACCGCACTCCGCCTGCAGATCTGTCTAAAATGGTGAATTCACTCTTCTTTTTCCATTTCAGGGTCGCTGACGAAATCGTCGCAGTACATGATGTGCAGTACGATCCGGAATCTTCTGAGAAGAGTATGGCTTTCCAGTTTGTAAATCATAATGCAATCGGACCGCACATTGATCGGGATTATATCCGGGGGAAAACAGAGGAGGTTTTGAGATATATGTTACATCGCTACGTCCCCAATTCACTCCAGATGGACTTTGATCAGGGAACCTTCGATATAAAAATGCGAATTGGGGGCAACGAGCAGAGCGAAATTCAGACGATCCTCGAGTGGCAGGGAAAAAACAAAATCGATATGACCTATGTTAAAACAGTCCCCCCTCAGGGGAAAGGAAAAGCGCACCCTCTGGGGATCGGCATGGTTACTGGATCCGGGGCGGGAATGGCTGTCGGTTCATCCGGTAAGCTGGCTACAGGCAAGTATCTGAAAGTGACGATTCAGTACGGCCTGTATGCAGGTAAAACGAATATCGTCCGCAGTGCCCGGTCTGCCCTGGATGGATTTACCTGGATTGATCTCAAAACATTTCAGGTTGATGAAGCGAAAAAAGAGATTACATTCGAGACCACCGGGGAGATGAATGTTCCCGCGCTCGATCGCTTGCTGAAACGCCAGAAGTTTTACCAGTGTGTTATCAACAGCGAGGCATTACCCGAACCCGAGGACTCAGAGAAATAGCTTAACCGGGAAGCTCAATCCTGAGTACGGGCGATATATTTTTCCATCAGTGCCAGGGTCTCAGGGCTGACATGGTGCTCGATCCCTTCGGTGTCGGTGGCTGCTGTCTCTTCACTGACGCCGAGTGCGACCAGGAAGCTGAAGACGATTTCGTGGCGATGTCGGGAGTCTTTCGCGAGCTTCGTCCCCTTACTTGTCAGTTCGACGGGGCTGTAAGGTTCCGTCGTGACGTAGCCATCCCGCTGCAGGCGGCTCACGGTACGGTTCACAGTGACGTGACTGACGGCAAAGTGTTCCGCCAGATCTTTGACCCGGCAGACTCCCTGCTCTTCAATGACTTCTGCGATGGCCTCCACATAGTCTTCTGCTTTTTCCGTGGCATGATCCACACGGGTGCGCTCGTGTTGATTCTTCGGTTTCTTTTTTGCGGCCATCCTGTTTTGCCTTTAGGGTTCTGATGATATGGAGCCCTATCTTAGCGGCCGGAAACCGTTTTTAACAGTCTGGAATACGTGAGAAACTGCACTCTTATCCTGTTCTGAAACCGACATTATGCATTGCCGATTTCTGAACTGGTCTCTCTGCGAATTCGTATTCTGTCGGGTGGCGTTACAGATGTTTTTCCACAAACGTCCAGGCAGAGGCATCGTTAAATTCATGTCCCCCTTCGAAAATGACATGCTCGAAACGATCCTGCAGATTGAGCTGCTCATAATATGCTTTGGCCCGGGGCGCCAGTTGCTTACCTTTCTCGCGATGCGAGGGCCGATCGGTTGCACCTGCCTGAATCTGTAATGCACGGGGACAGATCAGCGCGACCAGGTCGGCATCATTGAAGAGCGTCATGCGATCCATAAAGCGAAAGTCGGGAGGGACCGAAAGTTCTTCTTCCTCGTAGCGGCCCTCCTGAACTCCAAAGTAACAGCTGGAGACCGCAACCTTAATTCGTGGATCGACGGCAGGAGTCACCAGGGCGTAATAGCCGCCGTAGGACAAACCAACCATCCCAATCCGACTGGCGTCCACTTCGGGACGTTTAATGAGTTCATCGATGGCATAGGTGATCTTGGCAATCTCGACTGCGGTGATACTGGTGCCGATGAGCCGCATGCGATCGTCAATCTGGCGGCGGATATCCTTCGGAAATTCGTCGGCACGGAACAGATGCTGTGGGGCATAGACAATATAGCCTCGTTTCACCGCACCACGGACCATGTCATTGTAGTTTGCACCACCGTTAAATAACGCAACTTCAGGCGATCCACCACCGCCGTGCATGGAGATAATCAGTGGGGCTTTCTCTTTCAGGGATTTGGGGAGAATAAAGATCCCCTCGGAGTGCACGCCTGGCAAAATCGGGAACATGGCCCGGTAGTAGACGCCGATACTGTCCTCGCCGATCTGTTTGTAGGAAGCTTTTAGATCGGGGCGCTTACCCGGTGGAGGATACCCGATACTCTGACAGAACGCACCACGGTAAGCCTCTGCCGACTTTGCAAACGCGTCCGCCGATGAATAGTCAGGCTGAAACAGTTTCTTGAATCGACTCTGGTCGGCTGCCATCTTCTGAATATAGGCATCCAGTTCCCGTGCCTGTGCGTTGCGAAGCGGATTCGAGTCGGCCACATTCTGATTGAAGTATTCAGACTTTTTTGAATCGGTTTGTCCACAGGCCAGGGTGGGCAGCAGACTAAAGACCAGAGCCAGGGCGGAAACAGCTTTCATGTCACACGGTCCTTTCAGGGCAGGTAATACAGGCGTGGTGCGTTGGTGGATGCTGAGTATGATTCTAATTGAAGGAAGATAGCGAGTCTATCAGGCGCTGATAACACGAGCATACAATCATTGATCAGACATCAGCTGTTTTGGTGCGAATATATCTGATGCTCTGCTATCCTTCACGGTGTCAGCCGGGGAATACCGATTGTCTGACCGTAAGCCTGACAGAGTTGTTCAACGGTTAAGCCGTAGCCGCGCTGCAGACTGTCCTGCCAGGTGAGGCCTTCCTTGATGCCGTTGAAGAAGAGTTTGAACTGCTCCGGATTGGCTTTGAGCATCAACTGGATGATGGCACTGGCGGAACCATACTGCCAGCCGTCGAGTCGATCGTTATTGAAGAACTGTCCCCCGAAAGTATGTGACTGCCTCAGGCGGGCAGCGGCTTCGGTCTGACGAAAGCGAACCTCTTTGGAACTGGGAACGATCATCATCGCTATCCAGTCGGCGATCCCTTCGTTGATCCAGGTGGGAATCGGAACCGTTGATTTGTAACGGTGGATATAGCCGTGTGCGGTTTCATGTACGAGGACCGCTCCAAAGAAGTTGGGGTCGTTACCCCGATAACAGGAGACGATGACCTTACCGTCACCATGGGAATGACAGAGACCGATGGCGTTGCCGGTTTCGGTGCGGTTGTAGAATTCCTCTTCGAATTCGAGAAAGGCCTGTTTAGCCAGAAAAGCGACGACCACCGCTTTGCCGCGCCAGATGTTATGCCCCGGTTTGAAACCGAATGACTGCCCCAGCAGTTCGTTCATCTTGTCGAGTTGTACCAGATAGGGGGCAACCTGCTTTGCCGGCATGTCGGTATAAAACAGAAAATACTTTGTTTCATACAACTGCATGTTGAAGCCGGAGAAATGCGTACCGACTTTCTTCAGGAACTCTTTGTATTCGTCGACGTATTTCAGTTGTTCCTCTTCGGGAATCTCGTCCCAGAACTCTTCGTTTGAGGCACGCAGTTTTTCTGAGATGGCTGCATTTTTGCGACTCATGTCTTCAATGGCAGCCGCTTTGAGTGAAGGTAAATACTGGAACTGATAGGTCTTGTCGTCGACTTGCATTTCCACCAGACGCGTGGCGAACAGACGCTTGCCGCGTGTGGCGTTTTCAGCTTTGACCTCCATCGACTTGATGTGGCTCTCATCCCGTCCGGTAAAGAAACGGGTAATTTCAACGTCCACTTCTTCCTTGCCGTTGGATGTCAGCACGTTGGCCTTTTTCCCGACCAGGGAATTCACTTCATCTGCCGAGAGAGCAAATTCCAGAGCAGCAGCTTCCACAGTATTGGAAGGTTTGGCGTTGTATCGGGTCGCGCGTTTTTGGGCAGTCGCCGGTTGTCCCATCAGCAGCAGAGACAGCGACAGAAACATGACGCGGAAAACAACGGAAACAGGGCGAGGAACCATCATGAGTACTCGCTTTCTGAATTGAGATGAGAAGTGGTATCCTGTTATGGTTATTCTATTTATGGTGTGCCAGCCAGGTACAGCTGTCAAGTAGTGATGTCAGAAAACAGCCTGAATTTAACCAAAATACAGGCAGCTGGCTGGAAAACCGGTTTCTCAGACGGGGGACGGGGGCGGTTTTAACCGGTTTTTAATTTATGCAGGATTATGGGATAATCCTGTTCAGTCTGCTTGTTTTCTGATTCAGTCGAGGTAGAATCGAGTCTTGCGGCAGAGGAATCTGACCAGTTGTTTCGGCAGGTGCCGCAGTTTTATTTTTGAAGGAAGCTGATATACGATGGCTGAAGGTACAATCAAGAAGGTGACGTCAAAGGGTTTTGGATTTATCGACACTGGATCAGGTAAAGACCTGTTCTTCCACCTGTCCAATCTGGAAGGTGTGTCGTTCGAAGAGCTCTACGAAGGACAGCGCGTCTCCTACACCGAGGGAATGGGTGACAAAGGACCGCGGGCGGAGAATGTCAAACCGATCTAGTTCGGGAATGACATCAGGAAACACTGCAGCCGACGTAACCACGTCGGCTGTTTTTTTATGCGCTCAGAGAAGCGACTCGTCGAGTTGAATCAAACCAGCCGCAGACGCTGACGGGCAAAATCGATGGCCTCAATCAAGGCGTCGATGTCTTCGGTTGTGTTATAGAACGTCAGGCTCGCACGCACACTGGCGGGGATCTGCAGTAACTGATGTAACGGCATGGTGCAGTGGTGCCCGTGGCGCACCGCAATTCCCTTACGGTCCAGCAGCGTTGCTAAATCTTCAGGATGCGCACCTGCGATGTTGAAACTGAAAATCGCGCCGCGTTGTTCCAGTTCCTGTGGGCCATAGATTTCCAGGCCGGGCACGGACTGCAGTCGTTCCATCGCGTACTGGCTGAGCTGATGCTCCTGTTCTTCAATCACATTAAAACCGAGCTGATTGACATACTCGATGGCGGTCCCCAGCGCGATTGCCTGGGCGATCGCCGGTGTCCCAGCCTCGAAGCGGGCCGGTAGACGAGCCCACTTTGATTCGTCCAGATGAACTTCAGAAATCATATTACCGCCATACAGGAACGGTGGCAGGTTTTCCAGCAGTGCCTTGCGACCATAGAGCACACCGATGCCCGAAGGACCGAAAATCTTGTGACCTGAGAATGCAAGGAAGTCGATCTCACTTTCCACAACATCGACAGGCAGGTGAGGCACACTCTGGGCGCCATCAACAAAGATGAGTGCGCCAGCTGCGTGTGCAAGCCGGGCCATCTCAGTGATGGGATTAATCGTCCCCAGCACATTCGACATCCCGGTGACCGCGACCAGCCGGGTTCTGTTCGTCAACAGACCTTGATAGTGTTCGAGATCCAGTCGTCCCTCAGGAGTCAGTTTGATGAACTTCAGCACGGCCCCCTGCTCTTTAGCGATCGCCTGCCAGGGGACGAAGTTTGCGTGATGTTCCATTTCATTCAGGATGATCTCATCGCCTTCCTTGAGAAAATGTCTGCCCCAGGAATAAGCAATGAGATTGATGGACATCGTAGTGCCGGAAGTAAAGATAATTTCTTCGGGGTGTTCAGCGCCAATGAACTTTTGAATGCAGGTACGGGCCGATTCCATTTCGGTCGTCACACGGTCGCCCAGCTGATGCACACCGCGGTGGACATTCGAGTAATATTGTTCGTAGACTTCCTTAATTTTATCAATGACGACCTGAGGACGCTGGGCTGAGGCACCGCTGTCCAGGTAAACCAGCGGTTTTCCATTGGGAAGGGAACGCTGCAGGATCGGAAAGTCGTTTCGGATGGCTGATAGATTGGCGACCATGGTTGTCTAAGTCTGGTAGGAGTTTATAGAAAATCGACGTCTCTACAGGAATTCTAACAGGAAACCCTGTAATGAAAAGGCTGTCGCGCCACAGCAGGGCGCAGACCGGATTCTCTTCAGGTCGACAGTTCTGTTCCCCTGATTAAGAGGGGAGTATCAGTCAGACACATGGGGGGCAGGCTGTGTTCAGGGCTGAGCGTGGATCTGGCGTTGTGATGAAGCCAGATCAGTCGGAAGTCCTGCTTCAGAGATTGTTATCGGCACCCGACAGATACCGGTCTGATCGTGCCGGCATCTCTTTCATGGACATATGTAAGTTTATTTTTTGGGGACGAGCCGTTGTGCCTTGGTGACATGATAGCAGGGTTTGCCCATCCGATCCTGCTGAGAGCCGTCAATGCGACCGTCAATCAGGACGACATCACCATTTTTGAACCGGTTGAGTTTTCCCTGGTCCAGCAGGACGATGTTTCCGCCAAATTTATCCGATTGATCGGGAGTCGCATTGTAGGTGATGTTCCAGCTCTTTTCCTGTTCATCGAATTCCACAACACCTCGCAACCAGCGATAACCCTGACGATCATAGCTGAATGGCGAAGGAGCCTTACCTGCGGAAGTCGCTGCACCACCGGGAGCCGGAAACTCGAAGGATGCCGGCTGGAATTTGGAGGGAGTCATGAACTGCTCTGAGCGGACCAGCTGCGGACCGGAAGCAGGCATCTGATGGTTTGCATGGCTGACCTGACCAGGCGCAGACTTCATGATGGAACTACTGTTCGGACCGAAGGTGTCATCATTGCCGGGGAAAGGGTTGTCCTGATTCCCGGGAAATGGGTTGTTCTGGTTTTCAGGGAATGTGTTGTCATTCTCGGGGAAGGTCTGGACAGGAGGCTGAAATTCCTGGCTGCTGTCGAATGCGTTTTCTTCAAATGTGTCAGCGGGAGCATTCTGGTTCGCACTGAATTTTTTGGGATTTGCTTCAAAGGTATCGCCGCTGCTTTCAAAGCTCTGCTGCTGTACCGGGGAAGGTACGCTGAATCCGCTGTCGCTGTTCTCCTGGAACTGATCATTGGCTTCAGGAAATTTTTGTGGCGCATTTCCGGGAAACTGATCATTGTTGCTCGGGCCAAACTGATCGTCCATCTGGATATTGCCACCCTGTGGTTGAGGGTTTTTGTTGCTCTGGAACTGATCGTTGGCGTCCGCAGGGAACGGATCATTCTGCGGGGGCTGACTGCTGTTTTGAGGAAACGTATTGTCGATCGGCGGATTGTTCGGACGAATCTGGTTGGGATCCTGGTAACTGGGCACAGGCTGGCTGCTGGACGAACCACTGTTGAAACCGCCGCTGGGATTCGTGTTGCGTCCCGATGCGGTTGAATTGGCATCGAAGGGGGCGTTCATATCCGAACCGGATGGACTGTTGAGTGGCTGTTTCCACTGAGTATCGACGCCATCGTAGTTGGTATTTGTATTGTTGGGGAATGAATCATTCCAGGCCTGGGAACCATTGGAAGGCAGAGCGCCCTGTGGTGGCGGTACAGGCTGTCCCAGATCCGGTTGCATGGGATAATTCCCGGGTGGAATCGTGGATTCCGGCATAACGGTACCGGGAGGCATCTGATAAGGACCGGGCGCACCGTAGGGACCGGGATAAGTTCCACCATACGGATACTGATGGTGAGGATAACAGCCGGTCGCAGCGCAGCATAACAGTGCGCACCAGCTGGCATTGATTAAAAATCGTCTCGACATGATTGGGTCCTTAATGTTCCAAATGATTTCCCGGATGAGACTGGTGATCTGCAGGAAGGGAAAAACTTATGGACGGGGTACCTGCCGAAATTCAGATTTCGGGTATTCTGTTTCACATACAGCGGGGATTGATGTGGCCGGTCTCTGCGGAAAGACCGAACAGAAATGATCTGATTGTTCAGCAAGCGAGCGGGATTTTAGGGAATCTTGATTATGTGTCTATACCGAATCAGCGATTCTCAAGGTCCGTCTGTAAAAGTTGGCAAGAAAAATGGACCAGAGACTGACTTTGCGTTTCCCTTTTGTAATCTTTACAATTAACGGTCCTGTTAAACTGTCTCACAATGTCCGTCTTAAAGATTCTTCATGCCTGCTCCCTCATTAAAGCTGCCCACGATCCAGAACTGGAACTGCCATAATTGTGGGGGATGTTGTAAGCAGCATCAGATTGAAATCACGCTGGAAGAAAAAGAACGGATCGACAAACAACGCTGGGATGAGGATGATTCGATCCCAGGGGACAAGCCGGTGATCGTAAGACTGGGGATCTCACCGACCAGCCAACGCTACCGCCTGGCGCATCAGGAAGATGGCTCCTGTATCTTTCTGGATGAACGGGGCCTGTGCCGGATTCACGCCAAATTCGGTGAGCCCGCTAAGCCGCTGGCCTGCCAGGTTTATCCGTATGCCTTCCATCCAGCAGGCAATGACATCGCCGTCAGTCTGCGTTTCAGTTGTCCTTCGGTCGTTGCGAACCTGGGTGAACGCATTGATCGGCAGGAACCCGCGATTCGAAAGATTGTCAACCAGGTGTTGCCCAAGCGGCATAAAGCTCCTCCCGCACCGCAATTGACGGCACGGGAAGCGGTGGGCTGGCCGGATACACTGAAAGCAGTTACCGCGCTCAGTCGTTTCTTCGCTGATCCGGAAGTCCCTGTGCAAACCAGTCTCTTGCGTGCACTGGGGTGGGGCGAGTTGATTGAACACGCGCGGTTTGAAGTTGTGCAGGGAGAACGCTTCACGGAATTTCTCGAATTGATTTCCCAGGCCGTGGATCAGGAACTGCCGGCTGATCTGGAGATCCCCCGCACGCCTCCCAGCAGGTTGGGGGGGATTCAGTTTCGTCTGCTGGCGGCACAGTACGCCCGCAAAGATACACATGCGGAAACAGCCAAGGGATTAGGCAGACGGTTATCGCTGCTGATGTCTGCATTGAAGTTTACTCGGGGCAGTGGCACCGTACCTCAACTGCAGGAACGTTTTCAACGTGTCCCTTTCGCAGCCCTGGAAGAACCATTTGGTTCGCTGCCTGCGGAGAGTCAGAAGTTATTCTCACGCTACTTTCGCGTCAAAATCCAGGGGTTGCATTTTCTGGGAGCAGCCTATTACGACATCCCGTTTGTGGAAGGTTTCTACCATCTGGCGCTGATGTTCCCCTCGATTCTCTGGATCGCACGCTGGATTGCAGCAGGAGAAGGGAGAACAGAACTTGTAGCGGAGGATATTAATGAGGCGATGACGATTGCCGATCACCACCATGGATATTCACCGGTTTTCGGAATGCCTCACTTTCGCAGTCGGGTGAAAACATTATCACGCACCGGCGACATCAAGAAACTCATCAGTTGGTATGGTCAGTAGAAGATGAAACGTCAGATTCGTTTGTCAGCTCGACCCCTTTCCAGAACGCAATCCGGTTTTTGAGCTGCCCGTATTCTTTTTCGGGGTTGAGATAATACCAGGCGGCATCCCGGTTTACCTTATCCTCCACGACGACATCGTAAAAGAAAGCTTTGCCTTTCTGGGGGCTGGTAGATGTAGAAGTGCTCTTCTTCAGAAAACGGGAGTTGACCGACTCAATGGGAAAGTAGACATCCCCATCCACCATCACGGTGTCATCGGACTCGACCAGGACAGCCTCATTCCAGATTGCTTTAGGCACACCGAACTCCTCATCGTTAAGTGATAACAATGGATTGACTAACGAAATGAGAATGGTCTATTCAGTGAGGTTGCCCACATCTATCGTAGTCAAGTTGGCCCGGAATACTAACAAAAAAATGAAAAAATTATTCACCGGTCAGGTAGAAGTAAAAAACGCGATCCTGAACAGGCAGTGATTCAGAAAATGGGACAGGATGATCAGAGACTGTCTGAGGCTTCGGGGGGCATCTGTCGGGGGCTGAAGGAAATGATTCCCAGTTCCCACTGTTTGCGTTTAAACATGTTTTCCGAGTTGAGAGTGTGGATGAACGTCGCATCCTGCCGCTGATAGGAAATCAACCCGCCATCCTCAAGTTCTACGATATGAATGATTTCCTGAGGATGAGCAGAGGGGTGCTGTTTGATTTCCACATCCTCTGACCCGATCAGTTCTTCCACTGAGAGCAGGGATTTACTTTGATTCAGCGTGAACCGCCCCTGGCTGTCTGGAATTTTTTCCCATTGATATCGTTCAAGTAAATCAGAGACTTTCATACGTGCACACTATAAATCTGAATCGGGAATAATAAACGAAAACTTACAAATAGATGAGTCAAAAACCTGAGTCTACTGGCTGTTGTCGAAAATTGAAAGGATGCTGGCCTGCGTTTGATTCTCACGCAGCGCGCATAAAAAAATGATGTTTCCCTATGAAAGAGAGACACCATTTTTTTCAATTTTTTATCGCAGTTCAATTCAGATTCGTTTGGTGAAGGACGTTCTTTCTGGTGAAGTCCGTCCGAGGGAAGTGATTCCCTCGGACTTGACGTTCACGATTATTGAAGCTGCCCTTCGGACCTGATTAACCAATCCCTTAGTGCGGGGATTTCAGTTATTCTCAAATCTGATTAGTTGCAGCAAGACTTGGGTGACGGAGCACAGCAAGTCGGCTTAGGAGCTGGTGCACAGCAGGTTGGAGCTGGAGCACAGCAAGACTTCTTAACTTTGCAGCAACGAACTTTGACTTTGCAGCAACGATCTTTGCAACGGTTGAACATTTTGCCGCAACGATCTTTGCAACCCCGCAGGAAGCCACCATTGAACAATTTCTTGTGTCCGCAGCAGCTGCTTTCGCAGGTGTTGCAGCAAGATTTTGGAGCTGGGGCACAGCAGGTCTTAGGAGCAGGTGCACAGCAAGTCTTTGGTGCAGGAGCACAGCAGGCCTTCGGTGCGGGAGCACAGCAGGTCTTAGGAGCAGGAGCACAGCAAGTTGGCTTGGGGGCACAGCATTTCTTAGGAGCAGGTGCACAGCAAGTAGGGGCAGGAGCACAGCATCCTTTACCCAGGAAGCCAGCAGCTTCAGCGGATACACCAGCACAACAAACAACCGCTACAGCGGCAACGTAACTTAACAATTTCATTTAGGCAATCTCCAAGGATTCGCTTCGTGGACGGTCGTGAGGTACTCTTCTCGGTTTGGTTAGATGAGGTTTGCTAACTAACCGTGGAGTCCATAGCCTCACGTAATTAAAAAGGTAAACCTGCCTATTTTTTCGGCCAGATTCCGCGGAGAGTTATTGAATAAACACAAAATTGTGGGGCCACCCCCCAAAGTGGGTCCTGAAGGGATACTTGTAACGATTATGACGGCATTCGATTCCGCAAAGGGTGTCACATACGGTGTTTGGCTGATATTTATGACAAGTATACATCTGGTTCTTCTGCTCCAACTCACACTCCACAGCGGTAAGAACCAGAAAAAACTATCCGCGACCTGATTCTGTGCCCCTGCTGTGAGTTGTATTCATCCCGTGCCTGTATACGATTGAAGAAGAGAGACAATCGGATCTGATGTGTGGTGTTTTGTGCAGATTGTTGACTGGGATATTGATCTCATGAAAAACGTGTTTGTTCTTGAAGAGCGGGCACACCTGGTTTCGGAACTGCGCTGGCAGTTTGAAGGCCGGTCTGACTGGAACATTACCGGGTTCTCTTCGGAGCAGGCCATGTTTCAACAGACGCTGCAGGAAGATCCTGGCTCCGTGCTGGTCATTCTCGATTTCAGCACAGGGAAAACGGTCTGTTTACAGTTCCTGCAGAGGCACCAGACGGCACGTTCCCGGTTTCCGGTGATGATCTTTTCACCGGATCCTCTGGAAAATCTGGAGTGGGCCTTACGTGAACTGGGTGTATTTCATATACAGAGTGGAGAACTGGAGCCGGATCGCCTCGCCAAAATCTGTTGCTGGTATCTGGAACCGGATCCTCAAAAACGACAAACGGTCCTGCCAGAGACCGGCGTGACATAGTCTCGTCCAGAAGAAACGAACTGACGGTGATGGGCTCCCGTGATGGGGAAAGAATGCTTTGGTCCCGTTTCTGGAAGAAGTATTAAGTAATAGGAAAGTAATCTCAACTGATGTCGAATACAGAATTCACTGAAGCAAACCTGCTGAAAAGTCTGACCGATCTGAAAGATCCCGTGTTTGGTAAGTCCCTGACGGAAAGTGGTCTGTTAAAGTCAGTCCAGACAGGTGACGGCGGCCAGGTAGCGGTTCGGATTGAACTGCCCGTGCCTTCCTATCCACTACAATCAGAACTGACTGAGTCGATCAGCGGCACCATTCAGAAAGCATTCCCCGAATGTCAGTCTGTGGATGTGGAATATTCTACGAACATCAGGGGAAAACAGTCGGGCGGTCGCCTGGGGCTGAAGGTGAAGAATGTCATCGCCGTCGGAGCTGGCAAAGGGGGCGTCGGCAAAAGCACGGTTGCTGCCAGCCTTGCTTATGGGTTGAAGCAGTTTGGTGCTAAAGTCGGTCTGGTGGATGCGGACGTCTACGGACCCAGTATTCCCCATCTGGTAGGAACCAGTGAAAAACCGATGGCGCAGGAGTTTCAGGGGAGAGAAGGTCAGACACTCACGCGAATCATTCCGGTGGAAGCGGACGGACTGAAAGTCATGTCGATGGCCTTTTTCGTCGAACCGGATCAGGCTGTGATCTGGCGGGGCCCGATGCTGCACAAGGCGATCACCCAGTTTCTTCAGGATACGGAATGGGGAGAACTCGATTATCTGATTATTGATATGCCGCCGGGAACCGGTGATGTTTCCTTAACGTTGTCTCAGTTGCTGGAACTGGCAGGTGCTGTCGTTGTCTGTACGCCGCAGCAGGTTGCTCTGCTGGATGCTGTTAAAGCAGTGCAGATGTTCCGGCAGGTTAAAATCCCCGTTTTGGGAATTGTCGAGAATATGTCGGGCGAAATCTTCGGACGGGGCGGTGCCAAAGCCCGTGGTGAAGAATTGCAGATTCCCTTCCTGGGCGAGATTCCGATGAACGCCGAGATTCGGGAAAAATCGGATGCCGGCCAGATTTCACATCTCTTGACCGAAGAATTGGCTTCAACAGAACCATTGCTCAAAGTGGCCGAAGCGACTGCCATCGAAATTGCCCGCGAACTGCTGGAAAATCCAATCAAGCCTGCCATGGAGATTCTCTGATCCCGCGTGATCGCAATCCGTGTTCTTCAGCCGCAGCGTTCTGAACTACATATTCACCCTGTGATCATATAGTATAGAATGAGAGAAAATATTGAATCCGATGTCTGACAGACAGAATTCAGCCGTACAGAATACCGAAATGAATGAGAAAATAATCACCATTGATGAGTTGCTTGAGGAGTTTGATTTTCTTGGTGACTGGGAAGAGCGTTGCGACTTTCTGATCGATCTCGGTTTTGAACTGCCGCCGATGCCCGAGACTGAGAAAACCGAAGCCAACCGCGTGCACGGCTGTCAGAGTATGGTCTGGTTGACGACGGGCCTGCAGGAATCCGAGGGCCGCAAGGTGTTACGCATCAATGCAGACAGCGATGCCCTGATCGTCAAAGGTCTGATTGCGGTTCTGCTGGCGATCTATCAGAACCGGACGCCTGATGAAGTGCTTAAGATCGATGTGAAGGATTATTTCTCCCGTCTGCAACTGGATAAATATCTCAGCACGCAGCGCAAAAACGGGTTGATGGGCATGGTCGAACGGGTTCAACAGGAAGCCCGCGTGCTCGCCGAGCAGAACTAAGACGCTGCCCACCCGGTCTGCCGCTGATGTCAGCGGACTGTCTACTTTTGCGGTGGGAGTTCCAGTTTTTCAAAGCGGAGCTCAATCGGTGCTGCAGTGATCAGGGTGGGGGCCAGGTAAGTAAACTGATCGGGGCGCGCAGTCGCCGGCAGTCCTATGAAACGATAGAGCACGCCAATTTTTCCTGTGCTCTCAAGAGTCGTCTGTGAAGAACCTTCGAGCCAGAATTTTTTCCCCTGTGCATCCTCCAGATAGGCCCGGTTGTGGTAAATCCAGGTGCGATGCGACTCAAATGCAGGCCCGCCATAATCGTAGCTCAGGGCGATTCGTACATTGAGATCCTGACTGTCGGGCAACTGCTTTCGCTCGACGTCGACGAGTTCGACCGACACGTTGCCCCGTCGACGGACTGCTCCCTGAGAAGTGGAGAGATCACGAAACGTAATCGGCAGGGTTTCTGCAGCCAGTTCCATTTCCAGATGACCATACACGCGAACCGCCTGTGGATGTTGTCCCCGCTCCAGAATCCACTGCATCGTGAAGTTCAGATTTTTGCCCCCCTCTCCCAGCGGGAGTTCATATTTCGCGCCGGGATTAAAAGGAGGCAGCCTGGTTCCCGTCGTTGCATCTGCTTGTAGTCTGCGGGCAGCATAACTCAAAAACAGCGGTCGTAAACGGGGTTCGACTTGGATTCGAAATGTGATGCGGAGCAGATCCTGGTCCTCGCTTCCTGCCAGAGGACGCGTCTGCAGGCGTTCCGCTGTAATTCGGAAAGGCCCGTCATAACAGACTGCGGGATCAGAGGCGGTCTTGGATTCTGATGAGGCACGCGGTTCGAAGTGGATTTGATCTCGAGGACCAATAATCTGATAGGTTACCGGCACCTTATGTGTTAATTCATCAACGGCTTGCCAGAACGGTGTCGCGATAAAACGAACATCAATTTGCTGCTTCAGCTGTGATTCGGATAACCGGGTCCAGTCCAGCTGATTATCTGTCTGTTTCATGATCGTCTGCAGGATCCGTTGTAAAGAAAAACGCCCCTCTAGATTAACCAAGGAAGCTTTGATTGATTCCCGGGCCGCCTGTTTCTCGATCTGCAGTCGAATCCGCTGCAGCGCCTCGCGAACGGATGGGCTGGCGACCAGTTCGGGAGCCGGGAGCAGGTTCAATACCGGCTTCCCCAATTCAACCAGCGCCAGTTCGGCCCGCTGGCGCACCATTCGCTGATTATCATCCAGCTGGCGAACCAGTTCTTCTACCTGTTTTCTGTTTGTGGCTTGTTGTTCGCTGGCAGGAGACGCAGGGGGGGCAGACAGTGTGACAGACGTCAGACTCAATACAGCAGCAAGCAGGCATAAACCACTCATCAGGCCGTTGGTCATGCAGGAATGGTACACGGGGCTGCTTTCTATATAAGGGCAAGAGTAGAAGAGATCATAATAGTCATAGACGCATGGGCTACTCTTCATTGTAACTGTTGGTCGGATGGTGAAAATCCCGGAAATTGAGATTCACCAGAACGAGTATCAGTTAAAACCGGTACCTTCCTTGCAGTTTGACAGCAACTTTGTACTCAGAGTCACTGATGTTGATTTTTCGCAGCCTGTCCCCCAGACAAGTATTATACTTTCAACAGGACGTTACTCATCACTCCCCCCGCCAGCCTGTCGTCTGACTTAAGGCCCGATTAATGTCAACCTGCCTGCAATCATTCCTGTTCTGTCTCAGAGGCGTCAGTCTCTTCTGCCTGCTGGCAGTGCCTGTCTGTGCCAAACCTCCTTCCTTGATCGAACTTAAGACCGAAGACCAGGTCTTTACAGGAAAATCTCTGATTCATGACCACGACGTGAGCTGGATGGTCGATCAGACGGGCATGTTATCAAAAGTTCCTTTGAAAAAAGTAACCTCGTTCCGCAGGGTGGCATCCGAGTTCCAAACGCTTTCTCTTTCCGAGATGAAAAAACAGCTGCAGGACGAATTCGGACCATTGTTTGAAGTCACGACGACCCGGCATTACCTGGTCTGTGCCCCACGCGGAAAAGCACGCGCCTATGCCAACGTGTTTGAGGAACTTTATCAGTCGTTCAGTCATTACTTCGCCTTGCGTGGCTACCAGGTGAAAACTCCCGAATTCATGATGGTGGCGGTGATCTTTCCGGATCAGCAGCAGTTCTTCGAATACTGTCGCAAAGATGGTGTCCGCGCGGGGCAGGGTTTACTGGGTTACTATCACCCTTATACAAACCGGACGGCACTGTTCGATCAGAACGCAGCTCCCACAGTCGGAGAATTGGAACAGACGCAGAGCGGCACACAACTCACATATTCCCGGATCTCCAACAGTGGCAAGAATCTGACCGAGGCACTACGGGATACCATGATCCATGAAGCGACGCATCAGCTCGCCTTCAATACCGGTCTCCATTCGCGGATTGGCGATAATCCCCGCTGGGTTGTAGAAGGCCTGGCGACTACTTTCGAGTCCGACGAACTCCGTTCACACACGGGAGGTAAAGCGGACTCCACTTCCCGCATCAACCGGGATCGGTTGATCTGGTTCATGAATTATTCCCACACCCGACGCAAACAGGATTCCCTGCGTTCCTTCATCCGGGAAGATAATTTATTTAAAACATCGACACTGGATGCGTACGCCGAATCCTGGGCGCTCACATTTTTCCTGGTGGAAACACAACCGGCCCGCTATGCACGCTACCTGAAACAGGTTGCCCAGCGCGATCCGCTTAAGCCCTATACGGCAGATGCCCGGGAACGCGATTTTCAGAAGGCGTTTAAAACGAATCTGCGTTCGCTCGAAGTCGACTACCTGAAATTCATGGACCAACTCGCAGAGAGTTTGGTCAAACAGAGTCGCCCCTGATGCTCGTCTCAATCAGGCAGCCTGGGCGGAAGATTCTTCTTCCATCGCGGCAATGACCAGCGCACCGCGGATGATTGCATCAGCGGCATCCGGAATACAGACGACCTGTTGTGCGTCGAACTGGATGTCACGGCTGTTTAGATGCTGAGCCAGTAATTCTCCCAGTCCGTTAACTGTAGCCAGTTCGCCCAGATAGATCACGGGCAGTGTGGCCAGTGTGGACGTGTAGGCCTGAATGGATGCCATCTGGGAAACGAACTGATCCAGCAGACTGTCGAGCAGGCTGTCGTACCAGTTGGAGATGGCAGAGGGGCTGGAGAGATAGGGGCTCAGACTGACTTCCGGGCCGAGGCGTTTTTCTCGAGCGGCCGCCAGGTCGGGAATCAATTCTCCCTCCGGATTCTTGATCAGCAATTTGTAAGCATGTGCCAGTTGTTCGTCCATCCATTCACTGCCATACGGAGTCGACTGGCGCGCCACAACACGGCTTTGATGAATCAGCCCAATCTCGGAGTGCGAGTGCCCCAGGTAAACTACATATCCCGAGAATCGCGAGGCGGCTGGCAGCGAAGACAACCCTGCAGCCAGGGTGATTGTCGTCGCAAATGGTTTGTATCCCTGCAGAGCGATTAACTGAGACACCAGTTTCGATAACGCTGATGTAGAAGTCGATCCCGGCGTGATGAAGGCACAGTGCTCCCCGGTTGTGCGAGAACGCGGTAGTACTGACTGAATCAGTGTCGAGAGCAGTTGACGATGAACGGGATCGTTCAGCACCAGTTCTCCCTGTTCGATCAGAGGCAGCAGCTCAAGATTTGAGAAACGAGAGATCTTTCCTGCCTGCTCCCCGGGGATGATCAAGGTCCCTTCCGAAAACAGGAATGGTACGGAAAGACGTTGCAGGAGCTGGCGGTTCTCGTTGGAATCATCCATGACGGCATAAGCCGTATCGATAGAACGTCGTGTCAGCTTAAACTGTTCATTGTTTTGTAAGGTTCGCAGGCAGATCGAGCCTGTCAGTAAGGCACTACTCATTTGGGCATGACTCCCTGTACGGCTTGGAGAACCCGATCAAGTATACTGCTCTGTTCCATTTTCTTCTCTGAACCTGCCTGAACCTTCCCAGGGGGACCTGTATGAGGACGGGGTGGTGCCGCAGGAACTTCGTGTTCTTTGTTATTACCGGGATGAGAACGATCAAAGCGGAACGTCGGTGCTTTCAGTTTTTTCTCATCTGGTTTACGCACTGGATCCGGCACCGGTGGTGGAGAAGCGTCGTGGCCTGCTGCCACTTTCGTATCCGGAGTCTTCTGCTTCAGGAAATGCGGACCTTTGAGGGCCTCGGCCTGATCGATGCGTCCTTTTTTACTTTGATGACGCCCGTAGATAAATGTCTGTGTCGGAATCTGAGGCGTTTCATCAATCACGGGAATCTGCTTCTCCAGGATCTGTTCCAGCAATGACTTCTCGGGCAGGGGAGGCAGTTCTTCCCAGCTGGTGATGATCGCAGCCGGTTCCGATGATGTCTGTTCTAATGCTTCCTGTTTCGCAGTGACCTGTTCTTCTTCGGAAACTGCTAATGCGAACTCAGACTGCTCTGCCTGTTCCTGGGGGAAAACCGGTTTCTTTCGCAGGTATTTCCAGAGAGCGAATGCCACTCCGGCCAGCAGCAGAAACCCGGTTCCCGGCGGCCAGAAGCCAGCTTCGTCTTCATCGTATTCGATTTCTGATTTGGGACGCTCATCGTCGAGCAGAGTCTGTACGTCATCTTTCGGGGCTTCAGGAGCCCGGCCCAGGTCCAGATCGGGAACGGAAGAACCAGACGACTTCTGCTCCTCCTCATCAGCATGATGATGTTCGGAATGGGACTCTGCTTTCTCTGAGGTGGCCCCCAGCGGATTCGGGATCGCAGCTAAAGTCGCTGAAGTCTGTTGCAGCAGTGGACCATTCAGCTGCAGCGGTTTCTGTTCGGGTTCTGTGGTCTTTTGCTCTTGAGCAGGAGTTTCCTCTTCCGGATGAGTGACCTGACGCGGAGTTATGGAAGCTTCCTGATCCAGGGGAGTCGCGTTCCGGAAACGTGAATCGTTGGCAGAGATCGAACTCGGTGCAGATGTCTGCCGATGGAGACGAGCCCCGGTGGCGGCAGAATTTTGTAATGGTCGCGGCGTCGGTAATGAATGGGGTACCAGCGAAAGATTCATCGCTTGTGGTGCACCCAGGACGAGCACCGTGCCCGATTCGAAGCGGGTGGTCAGCTTTCTGGTTTTAAATTGAGCCTGGGCCCGACGACGTTCGGGGGGAATAATTTTGATGGCTTCTGACATCGCTGCATACTGTTCGACCGGCTGTCGCAGACAACGCAAGACGCTGGCCAGATCAGCGATTTCAGCAGGAACCCCAAAGACAATCGGGTAGTCGCGTAAATTCAGAATGGCAATCTGCACCAGACCTCGCGAAGCCGATGATTGTGCCGATCCTGAGACCGTGTTGTCTTCGAGCAGATTTGCAGATGATTTCACGGCGATCAACACATCACCATGCATCAGGGGTAGATCCATCTCTGGTGAATAGAAGATTTCCTGGCTGATGCGGCCGCCACGAACGATGCGAATCAATCCTGAAGCCTGGGGGGTCATTCCCCCTGCACCGGAGATGACCGCATTCATGTTCAGTTCAGCACTGTTGACTTCATAGGCAGCACACTGGTTGAATTCGCCCAACAGTCCGATCACTGCCTTCTGCTGTGTGGGGGACTCGGTCAATTCCAGATTACGAAAGACGGTCTGCGCACGAGTGACGTTGCAGGCTCCTGATAGCAGAGCGAGCGTCAAAGCTGCGAACCAAACCTTATGCCAGCGGTACATCCGGCGATCCTTACTGTCAGTGGGAGAGTCAGACGATACGACAATGAAATGCGTAGAGAGAGCCGTACAATCATTAAAATCGGCATAAACTAACATGCGCCATCAGTCAAAATCCCGTTTTTCGGGGAAAACTGCCAGATCTGAGGTCCCGAAGTAGTTCAAGTAAGTGATGATTTATCAGTCACTTGAGTCAATTATGAGAATTGGGAATCACGGCCTGTGATCTGAAAATGACACCAATTTCGTGATCGCTATTGATTCCAAGTCAAATCTGATATTGCTAGGATGAACCGGTGAGGAAAACGAAATTCAGATCCCTGGTTACTGGTTTCGGACTTTGTGCTCATCCACGCTCTTTTCCAGGGTCTTGCTGATATAATGGGACCAGTCTGTTGGTGAACGCAACTAGTTTAACAGTCGAGAATTATCTAAAAGCGATCCTGCAGATCAGTCTCCAGTCCGGTTCGGAATGGATCAGCACAGGGGAACTGGCCCGTTATATGGACGTCGCCCCCGGAACCGTCACCAGCATGCTCAAAACTCTCAAGCAGTCCAAGCTGGTGGAGTATCGACCCTACGAAGGAGCCAGCCTGACTGAGGCTGGTAAGCATTCCGCGATTCGCGTCCTCAGACGACACCGTCTGATCGAACTGTTCCTGTTTCAGACATTGAAGCTGACATGGGATCAGATCCATGCGGAAGCCGAAAACATGGAGCACGCGGTCAGCGACTTTCTCGTGGACCATATCGACGAATATCTGGGCTTCCCGGAAGCCGATCCTCACGGCGATCCTATTCCGTCAATCGACGGTCGGATGCGGCGGGCCTATCCGAACCTGACTACCCTGGCGGCGTGTCAACCTGGTACACACGTCAAGATCGTTCAGGTCACCGATCAGGAAACTGAGTTTTTACGTTTTCTCTCCCGCTCCGGGTTACAGCTCGGATCGCAGGGAGTCGTCAAAGAGAAAAACAGCGAGGCAGGTATTGTTGTCTCGGAATGGAACGGACAGATGCTCTCCATGGGAGTCCATGTTGCTGAGAACGTCAAAGTTGTTCCTGTGGAAGCAGCTTAATTGGAATCAGGCTGCTGGTGCTAACAGAAACTGAGTGAACGACTGGCTGACACAGTGCAGGCCGGTTCACACTGCTGAAGAAAGAGAAGAAATTGAGTCACCTTACCTACGAAAACCCTTTAATCAGTCGTTATGCTTCGAAGGAAATGAGTCAAATCTGGTCGGCTCAGAAAAAGCACTCCACCTGGCGGCGTCTGTGGGTGGCCCTGGCGGAATCACAACACGAAATGGGATTGCCCGTCACCCGGGAGCAGGTCGAATCTCTGAGGTCCGCCATCGATGACATCGATTTCGAACTGGCAGCGAAAGCAGAAAAAGATCTGCGACACGACGTGATGGCGCACGTGCATACCTACGGCGAACGCTGTCCGGATGCCAAAGCGATCATTCACCTGGGAGCTACCAGTTGTTTCGTTACCGATAACAGCGAACTGGTTATGATTCGCGAAAGTCTGGAGCAGGTTCGCAAGCGGCTCGTCGCTGTCATTGATCAACTGGCAAAGTTTGCCGCCGAATACCGGGACCTGCCCTGCCTTGGATTTACCCACCTCCAGCCTGCCCAGCCAACCACTGTTGGTAAACGGGCTACGCTGTGGTGCTACGATCTGATTCTGGATCTGGAAGAGATTGAATACCGAATCGAAAAGCTCCGCTTCCGGGGTGTGAAGGGGACAACGGGTACCCAGGCAACATTCCTGCAACTCTTCAAAGGTGATCATGCGAAAGTCGACGAACTCGATCGCCGCGTCACGGAAAAGTTGGGCTTCAAAGATCGCTATGCAGTCACCGGGCAGACCTATTCACGAAAAGTCGATGCCCAGGTACTCAGTGCCCTCAGTGGTATCGGACAATCGGCGCACAAGGCAGGAAATGATGTGCGTATTCTGCAGAACCGCAAAGAACTGGAAGAACCGTTCGAGAAGAATCAGATTGGTTCATCTGCCATGGCTTACAAACGCAACCCCATGCGTTCCGAACGGATGTGTTCGCTGGCTCGCTTCGCGATCAGCCTGACTGCGAATGCCGAAGATACCGCAGCCACCCAGTGGATGGAGCGGACGCTGGACGACAGTGCCAACCGTCGATTGTCGCTGCCGCAATCATTTCTGGCCATTGATGCAGTGCTGATTCTGTATCGCAACATTGTCGATGGCATGGTCGTCTATCCCAAGGTGATTGAGAAGCACCTCAATGAGGAACTTCCCTTCATGGCGACTGAAGAGTTCCTGATGGCAGGCGTCGAAGCGGGCGGTGATCGTCAGGAGCTTCACGAACGGATCCGCGTGCATAGTCAGGCTGCCGGAGCGGAAGTGAAAGTACGGGGCGGTCAAAATGATCTGATCGAACGCCTGCAGAAAGATGCGGCTTTCGCCGGCTGTGATCTGGCCAGCGCCCTGGATGCCCGAAAATACATCGGCCGGGCTCCGGAACAGGTTGATGCCTTTATCGCGGAAATCGTGGATCCAGTTCGGCAGCGATATCAGGCCGACCTCGATCAGTCAGTTGAGGATCTCAAGGTCTGAAACTCTCCTGAATCCACTTTGTTCCCTGTGAAAATAAAGACGCCCCGATGGAAGACCATCGGGGCGCCTCAGGGACTATAGTAGTGCCTTGCTACGTCAGTACTTCTTTAATGACGCGTGCTTCTTCGACACCAGTGAGTTTGGTGTCCAGGCCCTGGAATTCAACGCTGAAGCGTTTGTGATCAATTCCTAAGAGATGCAGCATGGTTGCATGCAGATCACGCACGTGTACTATGTTTTCAACGGAATTATAGCCTAGTTCGTCTGTATTACCATAAGAAATTCCACCTTTTATCCCTCCACCGGCCATCCACATGGAAAAACCTTTAATGTGATGGTCCCGGCCGGCGCCTCCCTTGCCCTGGAACATGGGTGTTCTGCCAAATTCCCCTCCCCAGATCACGAGGGTTTCATCCAGCATCCCGCGCGATTTGAGATCGTTGATCAGAGCCCACGTTGGTTTATCGGTCAGACCACAGCAGGTATTCATATAGCGGACCAGACCTCCATGGTGGTCCCAGCCGCGATGATAGAGATGAATGAAACGGGAGCCCCGCTCCGCCAGTCGTCGAGCCAGCAGACAGTTTGTGGCATAGGTGCCCGAACCCGCTTCGGCTCCGTACATTTCCAGCGTCTCTTTTGATTCATCAGACAGATCCATCAGTTCCGGAACGGAGGTCTGCATCCGAAACGCCATCTCGTAAGCAGCAATCCGGGTATCGATTTCCGGGTTGGAAACACTTTGATTGCGGAAACGATCCAGTTTTCGGACGGCGTCGATCAGTTCTTTCTGCTGGGGATCGGTAATCCCTGCGGGATTTTTGAGATAGTTCACCGGATCGCCGGTCGAATTGAACTGAACTCCCTGATAGCGACTGGGAAGAAAGCCGGTTCCCCACTGACGCGAAGCGATCGGCTGCGGATTACGTCCGCCGACACTGGTCAACACCACGAAGCCGGGAAGTTCTTCTGTCTCACTTCCCAGTCCGTAAGTGACCCACGATCCCATTGATGGTCGACCGCTGATGGCGGTGCCAGTGTTCATGAAAGTGTGCGCGGGATCGTGATTGATCTGCTCGGTGACCATCGAACGCACGATGCAGATATCATCAGCGATTTTGGCGGTCCAAGGGAGAAAGTCGCTGATCTCCTGGCCGTTCTCGCCGTACTTGCGAAACTTGGTCAGTGGTCCCTGGCACTTGAGATCGCGACCCTGCAACTGGGCTATGGGTTGACCTTTGGTATAACTTTCCGGAAAAGGCTTACCATCCATTTCCGCCAGCTTGGGTTTATAATCGAAGGTCTCCAGATGAGTCGGTCCCCCCGCCATGCAGAGAAAAATCACCCGTTTCGCTTTGGGAGCGAAGTGCGGCAGACCGGGTAGGCCATCACTGGCCGTTGTCACCGTTTTTGATTGCGCTGCAGCCAGACCATCGCGGGTGAGTAGCGATCCCAGTGCCGCCGATCCCAGACCAACGCCGGAACGGGACAGAAAGGTACGCCGATTCAAATGTGTCTGTAATTGATTGAAGTCGAACATATTCTTAATTCCTCGTCACCACTTCATTCAGGTTGAGCAGCGCCCGTGTGACCTCCGTCCAGGCCGCGAGTTCAACCGCTTCCAGGTTAGCTTCGGTTTTAGTAAGGCCGGTACTGGTCAGAGCCTGGGCCTCTTTTGTCCGATCAGCAAACGCACGCCGGTTGGAATTCAGCAGGTCCTGCAGTACTTCAACCTCATACGCTTCCGGATCGCGTGACGTCGCCTGGGTGAAGGCGAAATTGATGCGTTCTTGCTCGGAGTCGCCTCCCTGCTGGATCACGTGTGCCGCGAAAACGCGGGCTGCTTCGATAAATGTGGGATCGTTAAGCAGGGTCATCGCTGCGATTGGGGTATTAGAACGGGGCCGCTGCGCCGTGCATTCTTCGCGACTGGGCGCATCGAAGGCTTTGAGCATCGGATGCAGGAACTGACGCTGCCAGTGCATGTAGACGCCGCGTCGCCATTGCCGTTCGTCCTGATGCGACACATATTTTCGCTTCGGAAAATTCAAATGTCGATAGTAGCCTGCAGGTTGATACGGCTTCACGCTCGGGCCACCAATCTCGGTCACCAAAAGTCCGCTGATTGCCAGGGCGTTATCGCGGATCATCTCAGCGGGCAGGCGGAAGCGGGCCTGGCGGTCAAGTCGTCTGTTGAAGGGATCTGTTTTTCGCTGTTCGGGAGTTTCCAGTGACGACTGGCGGTAGGCGCGACTCATCACGATGAACTTCACCATCTGTTTGATGTCCCACTCATCCTCGAAAAACTTGATCGCCAGTTGATCGAGCAGTTCAGGGTAATGCGGGGGGCCTCCCTGTCCTCCAAAGTCGTCCAGCACTGGTGCAATCCCTCGGCCAAAGAACAGATACCAGAATCGGTTTGTCATCACGCGGGCCATCAGCGGCCCATATCCGTCTTTGGCTGAGAGCCAGTTGGCCAGGTCCAGTCGCGTGGGACGCTCATGGTCTGTTTTAATCTGTCCCATGAATTCCGGGATCGCGGGTTGGACGACAGGGCCACTTTCATCCAGCCAGTTACCACGGGGTAAAATTCGTATTTCGCGGGGTTTGATTGAAACGGTGATCATGGTTTTGACCGCTCCGCGATCGATGGCCTCCCGTTCTTTTTTGAGAGGCCCCAATTGCTTGTTTAACTCAACCATCTGTTTGAGCTTCTGCTCTTTTTCTTCCGGCGACTGTTTCTGGATCTCCGAACTGGAAATGGCTTTCAACTTATCCTGGATGGATTTGATTTTGGCATCGAGTCTGGCAATCTTCTGTTTTTCCTCTGCAGAGTACAGAAAGATTTCCGGTTCACGGATCGTCGGAATACGGTCAGCTCCCCGTCTCAGATGCTGGTCTTCATCGATATCCGCGAAGAAAGCGACCATCGAATAAAAGTCTTTCGCGGTATACGGATCATATTTGTGATCGTGGCACTGGCAACAGCCCATCGTGGCTCCCATCCAGACTCCCGAGAAGTTGCGAATCCGGTCGGCAGCGTAGATCGCCAGATACTCTTTCCGCTGAACCCCCCCTTCGTGGGATGTCTGCAGAACGCGGTTGTATCCGGTCGCGATTTTCTGTTGTAAGCTGGGATCAGGCAGCAGGTCGCCTGCCAGTTGCTCACGGGTAAACTGATCAAAGGGTAGATTGCGATTGAAGGCATCAATCACGTAATCCCGGTAAGGGGAAATGTGGTGATCCTGGTCGCCGTGGTATCCCACCGTATCTGCAAAGCGGACCAGGTCCAGCCAGTACATCGCCATCCGCTCTCCGTAATGCGGCGAAGCCAGCAGGCGATCAACCTGCTTTTCATATGCAGTGGGACTGTCATCCTTCACAAATGCGTCGACTTCTGCCCGCGTGGGCGGCAGTCCGGTCAGGTCAAAACTCAGGCGACGGAGTAGAGTAATTTTGTCTGCCTCCGGCGACGGTTTCAGTCCCTGCTCTTCCAGGCGTGAGAGGACGAAATTGTCAATCCAGTTCACGGGCCACTGCTGGTCTTTGACTTGAGGGACCGGGCTGGCATGGGGTTTGACATACGCCCAGTGTTGCGACCATTGTGCGCCTTCAGCGATCCATTGTTTGAACAGTTCGATCTCTTCACTCGTCAGTTTCTTGCCTGAGTCGGCAGGAGGCATCACGGTGTCTGCATCGTGACTGGAAATCCGTGCGAAGAGCTCACTCTGGTCCGGCTGCCCGGGATGGATGATGGCCGCTTCAGAGGTAGATTTCAGACCGGTTTCCTGATCGAGCCGCAAGTCGGCTTCGCGATGCTCTGCATCGGGGCCGTGACAGTGGAAACAGTTCCGGGAAAGGATCGGTCGGATATCGCGATTGAAATTGACCTGGGGAGGTCCGGCGTTTGCCTGTACGGGGAGCGTGAATAACGCCAGCAGAGTGATGCCTGGAAAACAGCGCAAGACTCGCAACATGGTAATTCGCCCTCAGTTGAAAACACGAGAGAAGTGCCGGGAGGCAGTGGGCCCGGATTACCTGGCACATCAAACGCGAGGAAAACTGGTTTGGTGTTACCGGTCCGTAACGAATCGAGTTAACGGTAGCCGGACAAACAACATCCGGCAGGTAGGAACATGGTGGACAGAAAGAGGAATTTCTCTTGTCCTGACCTAATCATATCAGTCGCTCCGGGCACCTTCAACAAGGGTTCTCGGCTTTGCTGCCGAAAACCAGTGGGGCAAAACTTGACAAACGTCGGCGATCTCACGAACTTCAAAAGAGTAGCGGTGTCATAGCGGTATCGCTCACTCCCGACATTTTCATTCAATTCAGGTTCCGAAGATGCAAGCTCCAACGTTTCAGGATATTCAGGAGGCCCTCCCCCGTGTGAGAGAGGTGCTGACACCTACTCCCCTTTTCGAATGGCCTGGTTTGAGTCAGTTAACGGGCACTCGACTATTCCTGAAACACGAAAACCACCAGCCGGTCGGTGCGTTCAAGGTGCGTGGCGGTATTAACCTGGTGAGTACCCTGTCTGACGCAGAGCGTGAAGCGGGTATCATGGGCTGTTCGACCGGCAATCATGGTCAGTCCCTGGCATTCGCGGCTCGCAGATTTGGTATCAAATGCGCGATCGTGGTACCGCGTCATAATAATCCCGACAAAGTCCGCGCTATCCAGATGCTGGGTGCTGAAATCATTGAGGCGGGTGAAGACTTCAATGAAGCCAAACACTATCTGGAAACCGAGCTGGTCGATGGGAAGCGACGATACGTGCACTCGGCCAATGAACCCAAGCTGATTGCAGGCGTGGGGACCCAGGGCATCGAAATTTTTGAAACCCTGCCCGATCCGGATGTGGTCATCGTGCCGGTGGGAATGGGCAGCGGTGTCTGTGGTACGGGCATCGTTGCGAAACACCTGCGCCCCCAAACAGAAGTCATCGCGGTGCAGGCAGAGAACGCACCGGCAAATCAGCTCTCCTGGAAAGCAGGCAGCCCGCAGACAACCGAGACCGCACAAACCTGGGCGGAAGGAGTCGCGACCCGTGCCGGAGCCGATCTGACACAGCAGATCATGCAGTCGGTGGTCGATGATTTTCTATTGGTCGGCGAAGATGAGATGCGGCTGGCCGCTTATCACATTCTCAAAGAGACCCACAATCTTGCCGAAGGAGCCGGTGCAGCGGCACTGGCAGCTGTCCTGAAATATCCAGATCGGTTTGCGGGTAAAAAAGTGGTGGCGGTCCTCAGTGGTGGCAATCTGAATCTTGCTGAACTCCCGGAGATTTTGCGGCTCGGCTCCGAACAATCCGCATGAATTGAATTCTTTAACGCGCAACAAAACTAAAGCTCATTTATTTAATCCAGGCCCGCGAATTCGCTTCAGCGTTGGATTGGAATTCCCTCGCGGTAATTGTTACCGTAAATGTCAAACCCGGTGTGTCGCTGGACTACCCGGATTTGATCCTGCAAAACAGATCCTGCAAAACAGATCCTGCGAGGGAAAAAATGAGATTTCGAGATCGCGTCGTGATTGTCACCGGTGGCAGCAAGGGGATCGGCGAAGGCTGTTCCCGTGTCTTTTGTGCAGAGGGTGGCCACGTGGCGATACTGGCCCGGGGCATTCAGGCAGGTCAGGCACTGGCACGCGAACTGAACGCAGCCGGCCCCGGAAAAGCGATGTTCGTGCAATGTGATGTCGGTGAGCACGAACAGCTCCGCTCCGCAATCGAACTGGTCGTCGAGCAATATGGACGACTTGACTGCATCATCAATAATGCCGGCGTGCATCCGCCCGCGATGTCTCTGGAAGAAACCAGCATCGAAGAGATGGAACAGCTGATGCGTGTCAACTTTCTCAGTACCTTCGCGGGGGCCAAATACGCGTTACCTCACTTGCGGAAAACCAAAGGGACGATCATCAATATGTCGTCGATTACCGCAGTCCTGGGGCAGCATCACTCAACGGCTTACTGCTCCACCAAAGGCGCGCAGGTCAGCTTTACCAAATCACTGGCGATTGAACTGGGTGAAGCAGGCATCCGCGTGAATGCAATTCTCCCCAGTAATATTGACACCCCGCTGATGCATGACTGGGCAGCAACTCTGCCCGATCCTCAGACCGCATTGAAACGCGTCGAAGAACTGCAGGTCTTCAAGCGGATGGGAACCATCGAAGAGATGGGCAAACTGGCTTTGTTCCTGGCCACCGAGGATTCCAGTTTTATTACCGGACAAGCCATTGAAGCCGAAGGGGGCGCCAGCCTCGATTACTAATCGCAGTTATCTGTGAAAACCGCTTTCCGGGCCTCATGGGGCTCAGATTCCGAATACCGAATTTTAACTCAATTCAAGATAGATCACAGGAGTAAAGTATGACTGGTCTGAAACGCGTTTTTCGTGTTCTCGTTGTTTTCATGTTTCTGGGAACCGCATATCACACATACGCCAACCTGGTCGAAGAATACAAGAATGGTTTGATCTGGGAAGAACCCAAGGTTGTGGAAACTGCCCCGCATCAGCCTCCATCCGATGCGATCGTTCTCTTCGATGGAAAAAATATGGATCAATGGAAGGGGGGCGACAAGTGGAAGATCAAAGACGGGTATGTCGTCGCTGACAAACAGAGCATTGAAACCAAACAGTCATTCGGCGACTGTCAACTGCACATTGAATTCGCGACTCCAGCCAAAGTCGAAGGTAATGGCCAGGGGCGTGGCAACAGTGGTGTGTTTCTGATGGGGAGTTATGAAGTCCAGATTCTCGATTCGTATGACAACAAAACCTACTTCGACGGTCAGGCCGCTGCCATCTACAAGCAGTATCCGCCACTGGTGAATGCCTGTCGCAAGCCGGGTGAATGGCAGTCCTATGACATCATTTTCAACGCACCCCGCTTTAATGAGTACGGCCAGCTGGTCAAGCCCGCGTACCTGACCGTCATTCAGAACGGCGTTGTCGTACAAAACCACACGGAACTGCAGGGAGCAACTTACTACCACCAGCCGCCCTTCTATACGGCCCATGAAGACAAGCTGCCCATTGAGTTGCAGTTTCACAAGAATCCGGTCAAATTCCGGAATATCTGGATTCGCGAACTGGCAGAAATTCATCCCGTCGGCTGTGTCTGTCCTGAGTAAAACTGTATGCTGAGCTTGTCTGCAGTTTTCCGTTTCACTGCATAAGATGAACTGACCGAGAGAGAAGGAACCAAAGCATGGCTGTTTTTCTGGGTGTGGATGTGGGAACCAGTGGTACCAAGACACTGGCGATGCAGGAAGATGGAACCATTCTGGCGTCTGCGACGGAAGAGTACCCGCTCTTTAGTCCGCACCCCGGCTGGTCGGAACAAAACCCGGAAGACTGGTGGCAGGCAACAATCAAGAGCATACGGAAGGTCCTCAAGACGGGCAAAATCAAAGCCGCAGACGTCAAAGGGATCGGGTTGAGCGGGCAGATGCACGGCAGTGTGTTTCTGAATAAGAAGCACGAAGTCATCCGCCCTGCTTTACTGTGGAATGATCAGCGTACCGCAGCTGAGTGTGCGGAGATCGAACAGCGGGCCGGCGGTCGTAAAAAGCTGATCAAGCTGGTCGCCAATCCGGCCCTGACCGGGTTCACCGCGCCCAAGATTCTCTGGTTGCGTAATCATGAACCGAAACATTTCGACAAGACCGTGCAGGTTCTGCTGCCCAAAGACTATATCCGTTTCCGTCTGACCGGCGAATTCGCGACCGAAGTCAGCGACGCATCCGGTACTCTGCTGCTGGATGTCAAACAGCGGAACTGGAGTCGTCCTTTGTTGAGTAAGCTCGAACTGGATGACAGTCTGCTGCCCGACGTTTATGAATCCGAAGATGTCAGCGGGCATCTGACCGCTGACGCAGCCGGTCTGCTGGGACTCTCCAAGGGAGTCGCAGTCGTCGGCGGTGGAGGAGACCAGGCTGCGGGAGCCGTGGGGAACGGCATCGTCAAAAAAGGTGTGATCTCGGCGACGATGGGAACCAGCGGCGTGGTCTTTGCACACAGCGATGAAGTGCAGATCGATCCTGAAGGACGCGTGCATACGTTCTGCCATGCGGTTCGCGATAAGTGGCACGTCATGGGCGTAGTTCTCTCAGCCGGGGGAAGTCTGCAGTGGTATCGCAATCAGTTGTGCGAACAGCAGGTGGCGGAGGCAAAACGGAAGAAGGTCGATCCATACGAACTGATTTCCGCCCAGGCAGAGCAGGCACCTCCCGGAAGTGAAGGCCTGTTCTTTCTGCCTTACCTGACCGGCGAGCGGACACCCCATGCCGATCCCGATGCGCGGGCTGCCTGGATTGGGCTGAGCTTAAGACATGGTCGCTCCCATCTGGGGCGGGCAGTCATGGAAGGCGCCACCTACGCGATGCGGGACTCACTGGAAATTATCAAGGAACTGAATATTCCGGTCAGGGAAATTCGACTCTCGGGGGGTGGTGCCCGCAGCCCCTTCTGGAGACAGCTGCAGGCGGATATCTACGGTCAGAAGGTGGTGACCATCAACGCGGAAGAAGGACCAGCTTACGGGGTGGCGCTGCTGGCAGCCGCGGGAACCGGGGCCTATAAAGATGTGGTCGAAGCCTGTTCATCCACCATTCGGGTGGTGCAGAGTACGAGCGTAAACTCAAAGGCGAAAGGCATCTACAACAAAGCCTATCCCGTTTTTCAGGGGCTCTACTCCTCGCTTAAGGAGGATTTTCCCCGCATTAATCAGCTCTTAAAGTAGGCTGGTGTCCACTAAGTCTACGGATTCCCGCAACTGAGAACAGTTTGCCCAATCAGGTCATCCGACTTGGGAAACACCTGTTTCGCAACTATTTTACGTAAGTTCAATTGTGTAACTGAGGCGAAACAGTTAGTTTAAGATGGGAATGGACGCGTACTTTGTGACGAGTCTTGATGTCTGTATTTGGCCAATCCCCACTTACAGAATAGAGTTCTTCCAAGTCTGGCTTAACGGATGCCGAAATAATCCATGACAGGTCCCCATACCCGACTGGATCAATATTGGATAGAGTGGTAGAAAAAGTCAGGCGACCTCCACTAATCCACATGCCTTCCCCAAGACAAATACAGAAAAATCGATTATATTCTAAACGCTTCAGCCAGGTTGAATGCATCAGCTTACTGAAGGCGGGCAACACCACGACAGGCAGGCGTTGAATTGCGTTGATAAAGTGTAGGACACTCTCTGCAGATGACCAAACAATCGGTAAATAAAAATGGATCGACCCAGGGCCCGTTTTGCGTCTGGTCCGGCATCGATTTTGTCAACTTCGTCAAACTGATGCGGTTGCGTCCTACTATTCGCTGGTCGGGTATTTACCGATTGATTTCGTCAGGCGCTCTGAGTCTTTCCAATTCCTGTTTGAGCGGACTCGAAAGTCTGATCTACAGTCGCAAAGTCAAGCAGACAAAACTCGAATCACCTGTCTTCATTATCGGTCACTGGCGGAGTGGCACCACGCTGCTGCATAACCTGATGTCGATGGATCAGCAGTTTATCTATCCCAATATGGGAGCCATGCTATTTCCCTCACACTTTCTGCTGACCGAACGCGTGCTGAAACATGTCGTTAAGCATCTGATTCCCAAACAGCGGCCTATGGACAATATGCCTGTCACCTGGGACCTGCCACAGGAAGATGAAACATCGATCCTGTTACTGCACCTGATGTCCCCCTACCTGGCGATCGCGTTCAGTGATCAGCCTGAAGTCTATGACCGGTTTTATGAACTCGATCAGCTGACTCCCAAAGAAGACAAAGTCTGGCGGGATACCTTCCGCTACTTCATGCAGAAACTGACCTACCGCTCCGGTGGTAACAAGCGTGTGTTGTTGAAATCACCGACACACACGTTTCGTATCCGCTTCCTGCTGGATATGTTCCCCGATGCCCGGTTCGTCTATATCCATCGCAACCCCTACAAGGTTTACAATTCGACGTTGCATCTGCGAAAGACCATGTTTGGCGATAACGGCTTTGCTCCGCTTGACATGGAAAAAGTCGAAGAAGATATGTCGAACATTTACGTCAATCACCTGCACGTTTACGAGCGGGATCGCCAGATTGTTCCGGAAGGACAATTGCACGAAGTCAGCTTTGAAGATCTCACTGCCGATCCCGTGAGTGAACTGAAAAAAGTCTACGAGCATCTGAACCTGACCGGGTTTGAAGACCTGGAAAAGAACATGCAGCCGTATTTGAAGGATCAGAAATCCTACAAGAAAAACAAATACGAAATGGACGCCGCCCAGGAAAAGAAGATCTACGAACGCTGGCAGAAAGCGTTCGAGATGTTCGGCTATGAACGGCTGCCTTCCGATGCCCTCATCAAGAAAGCCCGTGTGGCTTCCTGATCACGTGTCTGACTGATCGTTCTTGTCTTTCTCAGACGACTCTGATTTCCGGTGCTGTTTCTGTCTGAGTTCTGTCAGCTGCTTTTCCAGGATCCGCTGCTGGTCCTGAATCCGCGAGATCAACGTCGTCGAGCGTACGCGCGACGCACTCATGTCAGCAATCGCGCTCAGGATCACCCAGAATGCGATCAGCAGGATACCGCCCCAGTAGACGGCGAACAGCCCCGGGTAGGTCTTCCAGGGCATATACGGAGCGTCGCCGATGACGATCAGGAAACCAATCAGGATCAGCAGACCTGAGGTTTGCATCCGCCTGCGATATTGTTTGGAGAAGAACTGGTAGTCATCATCGCTCAGTTCATCGTCATGCTGACGATGAAACCAGGAAGTGCGATGTAACTGAATCAATCCTGCTCCGAATAAAACCAGGAGTGTGCCGACAATAATGCCGGGAATTGTATCTGCCACAATGGGTACATCCTTGAGTGTTGATGGGGGAACCCCCTTGATCTGTTGAAATGTCGCCATTCCAATCTTCCCGTCTGCTCAGTTTCAAGTCTAACAAATTCGGTTTCAGATGAAACGCGTCCAGCGAAAATTTATTGTGTAGACCGGCTGAGGGAGGAAACATGGAGAAAACGGCGAAGCAGACATTTTGTCCGGATTGAAAACAGGCTGACTGGGATGCAGGGGTTTGTTGTTTTTCAGCAACATATACGTGCGCCTCTGAGGATGGTAGCTGGTGCGGACAGCAATCCTTCCAAGAGATTTCAATGGTCGTCGGTCGCTGCAGCGGAAATGACTTTCGGTAGTGAACGAAAGAGGATCGTGAAATAAACGCCGACCAGGATGATTCCGGGAATCCACCACCAGAGGGTGACGGCCAGCTTTTCGGGAGACGGCGACGTGTTATAAATCGTCAGATGATGCTCCGGATTCAAACCGGGTAACAGGTTCGGGTAGAGTGCAGCGGTGCCACCAAAAATGAACAGGTAGATAAATCCGACCGAACACAGGAACGCGAACATCGGACGATTCAGTCTGCGGAGAACCAGCGTGCCTCCCAGTGCCAGGAATGCCAGAATAGGCAGAATCCAGATCCATGGATGATCAGAGAAACTCGCCTGGGCGTGTGGCTGGACCAGGTAACAGGCGGTGAACATGATCAGCGTGAGCAGCACGGAGCCTCCCCATAGCCAGTTGGCACTGGTTTGCGCTCTTTGATGAATAGCGCCGTCTGTTTTGGCAATCAGCCAGAGTGCACCATGATGCAGCAGAATCACTGCAGAGGTGATGCCTCCCAGAATCGTGAACCAGTCTAGAATGCCTGTCTGCTTTCCGATTCGGAAATTGGTCCACAGTGGTTCGAAGAAGTCACCTTCTGCATTGAGGGGGACGCCGCGAAAGACATTCGCCATTGCCGCTCCCAGAATGATGACCAGCAGTCCGCTGGAGACAAACAGCATCATATTCCAGAAATGGATCCACAGGGAATCTTCGAGAAAGTGCGGCAGCTCAATACTGATGGCCCGAAAAATCAACAGCCAGACGACCATCGTCAGGGGAAGATAGAAGCCGCTGAACATCGCACTCATAAATCCCGGAAAGGCCATCATCATGGTGCCACCCGCGGCGATCAGCCAGACTTCGTTACCATCCCACAGCGGGGCGATGGACTGCATAATCTGTTTCTGTTCTGACCGGTTTTTGGCCAGGATCAGATGCAGGACCCCGATTCCCAGGTCGAAACCATCCAGCGCAACATAGGTGGCAATCATAAAGACCAGCAATATTAACCAGAGTGTTTCCATCTCGCTTAAGTACCCTCTCCAGTAGCGATTTCAGCGTCAATCTGTGGCAGTCTGTCCGGTCCGTGGGCTATCAGGCGGGTGGCCAGAAAGAAATACAATACGGACAACAGCAGGTAGAGTCCCAGAAAGCCCAGCAGGGTAAACATCACGTTCCCTTCCGAAATATTCCGGGAGGAGCCGTCTGCGGTTTTCATCAATCCATAAATCAACCAGGGCTGACGACCGATCTCAGCAGTAAACCAGCCTGCCGTATTCGCGATGAAGGGAAAGGGCAGCGAAAGCATCAGCAGCCAGAGCAACCAGCGCGTGGTGTGCAATTTCCCTTTGAACAGCATCAGGCTGCTCAGCCCCATCAGCGCGATGAAGATCGTGCCTAAACCGGCCATGATGTGATACGAGAAGTAAAGCAGTTCAATATTGTCCGGCCAGAGATCGCGATCGTAGGCCGTCAATCCCTTGACTTCCGCATTCCAACTGGCATAGGTGAGGAAGGAGAGTACGTTGGGGATAATGATCGGGTTATCGATCTTAAGTTCATCCAGGTTGGGTTGGCCGATCAAAACCATGCCGGCACCATCTTCGGTATGAAAGTGGCCTTCCATGGCTGCGAACTTGACGGGCTGATGCTTTAGTACTTGTTTCGCCTCCCAGTCCCCTGTGGGCATGACGGCGATCAGACTGGCTGTAAATCCGACGATTACGGAGACCTTCAAATACTTCCTCGAGATTTCCACATGCTCACGTTTCAGCAGATGGTAGGCGGCGATCGAGGACATGGTGAAGCTGCCCGTGATTACGGCGCCGGTCATCGTGTGCAGATACTGTTTGAGTGCCCAGGGATTGCTCAGCAGTGCCCAGATGCTGGTAAGGTGGTAGACGCCGTTCTCATCGATGCGATAGCCTACTGGATGCTGCAGAAACGCGTTGGTGCAGATTATGAAGTAGCCGCTCAGCCAGGTGCCTAGCAGTAAGAGAAACGAGACACCCCAGTGTAGTTTCTTACTGAGTTTCTTTTCTCCAAAGATCAACAGGTACAGAAACGCCGATTCCAGGAAGAAAGCGAAGATTCCCTCCATCGCCAGGGTCTGCCCCAGTATCGATCCGGTGGACTTCACGAGTTGTGACCAGTTCGTCCCGAACTGGAATTCGAGCGGAATCCCGGTGACCACCCCCATGACGAAGGTCAGTCCGAATATTTTCAGCCAGAAGCGAGCGGCGACATCGGCCCAGGCGTGGCCGCGGAGTCCCAGTGTCTTGAGAATGAAAATCAGCAGTGCCAGGCCCATTGTCAGTTGGGGGAACAGGTAATGAAACGAGGCGGTAAAAGCAAACTGCACGCGATGTAACAGGAGTGAATCCAGCATTCCTCTGATATCCAGACGCTGTGATCAGGGGTTGGCTTTCGCCACGCGCCCTGGTTCAAGTTTAGTTTTTAATTTCGGGAATATTCTGTAACCAGTAAATCATGACTTTGCCCACTTTTTCCAGGCTCGCACCCGAGCAGGCACGGGGAACATCCCGTGTGGTATGCCAGGCCGGGTAATCGAAGTCGATGATGTCGCAGGTCGGAATCCCTGCGATTTCATTCAAGGGTAAATGATCGTCGCGGATCTCAAATTTTGCCTGGGGGATGAACTGCCTGACACCCACTTTTTGTGCTGCCAGCCAGATGCTGCGCGTCAGCTGTGGAGCATACTTGATACTGTTCTTTTCCATGTAGATCGCGAGATTCTTATCAGCAATCATGTCGAACAGCACGCCGTATACATATTCGTAGTCACGCGGTTCCGATTTATATTGGTTTGCGAAATACTTGGAACCCAGAAAATAGGGGTCGTTCTGTCGGTAGACCAGCTCTTCGCCATCAAAGAAAACGAAATCGACTCCGTAGCCGTGGCTGATTTTGAGCTCGGACATCAGGTTGCCGAGTTCCATCAGAAACGCGACGCCACTTGCCCCATCGTTGGCACCGATGAACAGACCCTGCGGGTTGTAGCGGTCGCGATCGGGAAAGGGACGTGTGTCGTAATGACAGGCCAGCAGGATGCGCTGTTTGGCATCCGGATTCCAACTGACGATCATGTTGTTCATCCGCACGGGAGTGCCCCGGATGGGATGCGGCGCATCGAAAGACTGAAACTTAACCTGGGCCTTCAACTCGCGAAAATGCTCCGCAATCAGCTTCTGTTGCTCCGCCATGCCGGACGAACCGCTGACGCGCGACTTCAAACGACAGATTTTCGTGAGGTAGCCGAAGGAACGGGAAGCATTGAATTCAGGCTCGGCGGCACAAGCGTTGTTTACCAGACAGACGCATATGACTGCCCCGATCATCAACGGGAAAAAGAATAAGAGAACGCGTCTGCCTGCCTGGGTGAATTGCATTTCCTGCCTGCTATCTGAAAAATCCGTTCAAAAAATGATCATCCCGCGAAAGTAGATTCTACATCAATAATAACCGGATCGACATACAAACTATAGCCACATACAGCACCGTTCGTATGAATGACTCTCCTTTACTCACCGCCAGGTGTGAGCCGATCCAGCCTCCAATGGACATCCCTACTGTCAGGTACAATCCGGTTGCCCAGTATATTTTACCCTGCCAGGCAAAAATGCCGATGGCGGCAATGGTGTAAATCGCGACGATGAAGACCTTATGCATGTTCGTGCGGACCAGATCGATCTTCATCAGGTTGTTCATGATCGCAATCAGGATAAACCCGATCCCTGCCTGGATGAAGCCGCCATAAAATCCAGCCAGTACCATCAACAGGTGTCCCGCCACCGAATGTCCTGCCGATTCTGCAGGCTCTGTTGTTGCCGTATTCGCTTCTTCTGATCCGGTTGTCAGTTCCTCAGTGACATTCTGTGGGGGCTTTTTCTTTTTGCGTTGCCCCAGAATCATCGAGACCAGCACGCCCAGCATCACGGTTGCCAGGATGCGGTTAAACCAGACACCAGTGATTTTGGTTCCCAGGAACGCCCCCAGAAAAGTACCGGGCAACGCACACAGCGCCAGAGAAAAACTGAGCTTGAAGTCGGAAAATCCCTTCTGCCTGAAACCGGCGATTGCAGTGAGGTTCTGTCCCAAGATCGCCACGCGGGCCGTTCCGTTTGTGACAGCTCCCGGAATTCCCAGAAAGATCATCGTTGGCATGACGATCAGAGAGCCACCGCCGGCCAGGACATTCAGCATACCTGCAATCACACCGACTCCAGCCAGTAATAAATTCTGCCACCAGTCCAAGGGATTGACTTTCTATTCTGTCTCGGGGAAAGAGTTACCGATGGTCGTCATCTGCATCGGGGGGTATAATGCATGCTATCGGCGTCTCAGTGTAAAAGTTTCCGCAGCAGAGTACCAAGTCAATCATGGCGAATTTACGGCAAACCCCCGTAATCTTTTTTGAGGAAAAGTCGTTCTGGACCACTGTGTTCTGTTCGACACTTCTGATATTGAGCTCTGCCTGCGAGTCGTCGGAATCGACGGATCTCACTGAGGCTGCTTCCCCTGCCCAGGCGTCCGATGAGTCGGTTACTCCCGTTCCGCTGGAAATCGGGGACTGGCGGCGTGTTGAAGAACTGATTCGAGAACACTCCGGTCAGATTGTTGTCGTCGATCTCTGGTCGACCTCCTGTCCCCCCTGCATACAGGAGTTTCCGGATTTCGTCGCTCTGCAGCAGCGGTTTCCCGAATCGGTGGTCTGCATCTCGTTCAATTGTGATTACTTCGGCGGGAAACGGCACCCGCCGGAATCATTCCGCCCTCAGGTAAAGCAGTTCCTGACAAAACAGCGGGCGCACTTTCCCAATATCCTGAGTAATGTTGCCGCTGAGGAATTCTTCCCTTCCATCGAGCTGGCTTCGATGCCCGCGACCTATATTTTTGATCGCCAGGGGAAAGTCGCGAAACGCTTTGACAATGATCATGGTTACTATGGCAAAGGGGGATTTACATACCAGAAGGACGTGATCCCCTTTCTGAAATCTCTGGTCGAACAGCAGCAGACTAAATAACCAGGGCCGCGATCAGACCAGAGAGGACAATTCCGTACCAGGTTCCCGCGCCACCGATGCTGATGGTAGGGGCTTCCAGTTTTTTGAAGTCGTTCCAGTGCATCAGGTCAGCACCGATCAGGGGGCCGGAAATTCCAATCACGAATGCAACCGGGGCACGCAGCGCTTCGAAGTCGCGACCGACTTCACCCGCCATCGGGGCGAGGATTCCAAAGCCCAGAATCGTGGAGCAGACAGCCACCAGCGGAGGGATGAAAAAGGGAATCACAATTCCCATGCCCGGTACCAGCCGCGAGGTGCGGTTACAGATCAGAATATTCAACGCCATACCGAATATCATGGCCAGGGTGGGCGTCTGACCTCCCGCAAAGATGTATCGCGAGAGCCAGATCGCCAGCAGGACCGGAATCACACAGCCTCCCAGGTTGACGGCGACGATCGCTTCCTGACGCAGTTTCTGCATCTGAGGCATGATCTGCACACCACCCAGGGGGCCAAAGTAGGGAACATTCACTTCTTTATCCAGCGGGAAGCGGGCGATGGGGAAGTTGATCAGCGAACCGAAGATCATGCCGAACAGGACCAGAATCGCAGCCTGCGGGCTTAAATGCAGGTTTCTCAGCGCGGTTTCTGCCAGATTCACGAACATCAGGGGCAGGATGCATCCCAGAAAGATCATCAGGCTGAACAGCATGCAGCCAGCGGCCTGGGCATTAGCGTAGGGATTCGGTTGCGGGCTCGACACGGGTTACTCTTTCCAGTCTATCTCTGCGACAGAGAGGCTTTTAGATACATTTACTCAGGAGACCGGCGCGCTGGGCCGACTCCCGCGACATTTTAGCGGCTGAAGTCGCAATTCTGCAGGTTTTCAGCGGGAATATTCCGAACAATTCCTACCTTCTCGGTGAATTCGACTACCAGATACATCTGGTGAGGATGATTTTCCCCGACGTCCCGCTACAATTCAAAGTATGGCAGGAAATTCATTTGGACAAGCCTTTCGGATCACAACAGCTGGCGAAAGCCACGGTCCGGGCAACGTAGTTATCATTGATGGTGTTCCCCCGGGAATCCCGATCAGCGTGGAAGATCTGCTCGTCGACCTCAACCGGCGGAAACCCGGGCAGAGCAAGATCGTCACTCAGCGGAAAGAAGCCGATCATCCGGAAATTCTGGCCGGCGTCTTCGAAGGTGTGACCACCGGCACGAGTCTTGCCATCCTGATCCGCAACGAGGATCAACGGAGCAAAGACTACAGCGATATCAAAGACAAGTATCGCCCGGGACACGCCGACTACACCTATGACGCGAAATACGGTTTCCGTGATTATCGTGGCGGCGGGCGTTCCAGTGCCCGCGAGACCAATGTGCGTGTTGCCGCGGGTGTGGTCGCCAAGAAAATCCTGCAGACCGCATTCGGCGGACAGATCGTCGGGTATGTCACCCAGGTAGGGCACCTCAAAGCTGAGATCGCTGATCCCACCACGATCACCGCGGATCAGGTCGAGCAGTTTGCCGACGGAACGCCGAATCCCGTGCGTTGTCCGGACCACGGTCTGGCACAGGAGATGATCTCGTTCATTGATCAGATCCGCAAAGACGGGGATTCAATTGGCGGAGTCGCGGAAGTCGTGGCTCTGAATGTGCCTCCGGGACTGGGTGAGCCGGTATTCGACAAACTCAAGGCAGACATCGCGAAAGCATTATTCAGCATCCCGGCCGTGCTGGGAGTTGAATATGGTTCCGGTTTTGGCTGTGCCACCATGCGGGGAAGTGAAAATAACGATCACTTCGTCGCGGAACAAAACGAGGGTACGCCGGTTATCAGTACCGATTCCAATCGACACGGTGGCAGCCTGGGGGGCATCTCCACCGGACAGCCTCTGGTCTTCCGTGCTGCAGTGAAGCCAACCAGCAGCCTGCTGATTGAACAGCCCACCGTGACCCGCTCAGGAGAAGCAACGACGATCCGTACCAAGGGCCGTCACGATCCCTGTCTGCTGCCCCGGTTCGTCCCCATCGCGGAAGCCATGCTGGCCATCACGCTGGCTGATCACTGGTTACGCTGGCGGGCGCAGTGCGAAGCGGCACCGGAGCGGCTCGACCACGTCTAACAGGAAGGAGCCTTATCTCATGGCCTGGATACAGAAACAGATCCGACTTCCCGCGCTGCCGCGCGGTTTTCATATCGTCACACGGGAAGTACTCAGCGAAGTTCCTGAACTGTCCCAGATTGAAACCGGGTTGATGCATGTTTTTATCATGCATACCTCCGCCTCACTCTCGATTAATGAGAATGCGGATCCGGATGTCCCCGTCGATCTGGAAATGTCGTTCAACAAGATCGCCCCGGAATCGTTTCCCTATATTCATACCTGCGAAGGTCCCGATGACATGCCGGCGCATGTGAAAGCATCCATGATCGGAAATTCGTTGACGATTCCCATCAGCGGCGGGCGTCTCTGCCTGGGAACCTGGCAGGGGATTTATCTTTGCGAGCATCGCAACCACGGCGGCAGCCGACGACTGGTCGTCACGATTCAAGGTGAATAGGCGCCGTTGACCAGCGCCTGTCACCACAGCTTATTTGCCGACACAATACAAGTGCTTGTCCGAGCGGATAAACAGGTCGCCCCCATCGATGGCAGGCGAAGCACTGAAATCCTCTTCGTCGTTTGTCAGGCGATTGACGGCCAGCTGTTCCAGTTTGTCGCTGGCTTTAATCACGTACGTTTCACCGGAGCGGGAGACGAAATAGATCTTACCATCTGCAGCCACTGGTGAGGAATAATCACTGCCGCGAAAACCGCCGCCTCCCCGTCGTCCGCCAAAACCACCGCCTCTGGCAGGTTCTTCACTGGCCGTTGATCCGGTATCGGATTCCAGTCGGCCTCGAAAGATCCGTTCGCCCGTTTTGGCATCGATGCAGTTCACGATGCCACGCGAGAAGAAATAGATGCGTCCATCATAAAGGATCGGTGTTTCGATACGATTCGCATCCCGGCCCGACCAGAGCACGTTTGACTTGGTCACATCGCCACTGCCGTCTACCTTGACTGCGATCGATCCGCCACCGCGTCCTTCAATGCCATACACCACGCCGTCCTTACCGGCGATCACACTGGAACAGTAAGTGTCAGTGTCCATGGCCTCACAGTACCAGCGGAGTTTTCCATTTTCAGGATTCAGTCCCCAGATTTCATAAGGGACGCCGATCACCAGGTCGGTCCGCTCCTGGTTGACGGGGACAACAATGGGAGTTCCCCAGGTGGCGTTGAAACCCGTTGATTCCTGGCGCCAGACTTCCTTACCGGTTTCCTTATTCAGGGCCACCATGGCTTCGCTTTCTGCAGAAGCAGTGACGATCAGCAGGTCTTTGTAGAGAATCGGACTGGAAGACGAGCCCCAGCGACGGGGGTCGAGTTCATCACCGATGATGGTCTGCCAGAGTTGCTTGCCTTCCATGTCGTACGCGACGGCTCCCGACTTGCCGAAATAGGCATAGACGTGTTTCCCATCCGAAGTGGGAGTATGTGAGGCAAAGCCGTGTTCGGCAAACATACCGGTATAGACGTCTTCGGGCAGCACCGGTTTCACGCTGCGATCCCAGAGTACTTTCCCGGTCTTGCGATCCAGGCAGATCAGATGCCGTCTGAGATCTTTCTGGTCTCCGGGCGGCTCATTCCGGCTCATTCCGTAGCCCGACCAGCAGGTGACAAACACTTTGTCACCCACAATGATCGGGCTGGATGAACCGGGCCCTGGTAGAGCCACTTTCCATTTCAGGTTTTGCTGACTACTCCACTCGGCAGGCGTAGCTTGTGTTTCGTCAGAAACTCCCGATCCGTTTGGTCCCCGAAAACGCATCCAGTCTGCCTGAACGCTTGAGGAAATCAGCATCAACAAAGCGAAGACAGCAACGCGGGACTGCATAAAATCGTCCTTTGAAAAACAGGATGCGCTGGTGAACCAGACGGAAGCAATGGGTCTTTAGTTATCAGAGTTGTCCGATTCGGGGCGTTTCGGGCGATCGCCGTCTGAGTTGCGACGTCCTCGATCACCACCACGGTCACCACGATCTCCACCACGCGAACGGAAACGGGCGTTGAACTGTTCTGCAGTTTTAGTCAGTTCTGCTTTATCCAGCGCCTTGTCCTTGTTGGTGTCGATGTTGTCGAACATCCTCTGCATACGTTCGGGAAGCTCGTCCTTGGTAATTTTCCCGTCTTTGTTTTTGTCGTTGGCCATCATGCGTTCCACGAAGTCCCCGCCACCATCACCATCGCGACGTCCGAAGCCACCACCAAATCCGCCACCGGGGCCACGACGATCGCCATCACGACGACCAAAGTTACCGAAGTCGGGACGCAGTTCTTCCTGTGACAGTTTACCGTCTTTATCTTTGTCCAGTTTCTTCAGCGAAGCGGTGGCGTTTTCCATCTCTTCTTTGGAGATTTCGCCATCTTTGTTCACATCCAGAACGACGAAAATCGGGAGCATCATCATGAAATTGCCACGTCCGCCCGGACCACGATCACGTGGCCCACGCTCTCCATCACGGGGACCCCGTTCACGACCTTCGGGCCGATCACCACGCTCGGGACGATCTCCTCTTTCAGGAGGTTGAGCTGAAAGCATGCTTGTGGCACTGATAGCGAGCAGGGTCGTGCCAACTGAAAGTAGACGAGTCAAACGCATCTGAGAGTCTCCGAACTGGAAATTAGAAATGTTAAGTTGATTCTATCAAAAAGGTTACAGAAAGGGCTGTCGAAAGGGGGCGGACGAATCTCTGCCCCATCTTGCCAGTCTTAACGTAACTGCTGGAACTCAAGCTACAAAGATCAAACACGGAAGATGAGAAAATGTTTCGAAAAACTCGCCATTCACCAGAATTTCATTGAGTTCGAAAGAGGACTCGAAAGTCAGCTGATTGAAACAAAAAACGCCCGCAGTCGGCCTGCGGGCGTTGGTCTCTGAGATTCGTGCTGAAGTGAGTAGTGGTTTTCAGCTGAATCGGATTATTTGAAAGCGGTGATTCCCGGCATGGCGACGGGCGGTACCGGCATCGGTCCCCACTCGTAACTTGCGGGAGTCAGGTCTTCCTGCGAATTCATAGCTTCGTCCCAGGTAATGCTCTTTCCGGTGTAGGCGGCCATACGACCCATGATCGCCAGCATGGAGCTCTTGGTCATGTAGTCACCATTGTTGATCGGATTGCCGGAGCGGATGCTTTCGAAGAATTCATCGTGCTCGACCTGGTACATGTTCTTGCTTTTGTCGCGGAACTGCCAGGTCTTTTCCCCTTTGGGATCGTAGATACGATGCTTGAAGACATCGACGCGTCCCTTGGTGCCGAATACATGATCCGAAACATCGACAGCACAACCATCCTGCTGACGGCAGCGGCTGAAGCCTTTGACACCATTGGGGTATTCGTAGACGATCGCGAAGTGGTCGTAAATGTGACCATACTCTTTACCGATACGTGTCTGGCGGCCTCCAGTACCACTGCAGGAGATCGGCGTCTGGTCGTTCATTGTCCAGGCCATTTTATCCAGGCTGTGGACATGCTGCTCGGTGTTGAAGTCACCAGACAACCAGGTGAAATAGAGCCAGTTGCGCATCTGCCATTCCATGTCGCTCCATTCCGGCTCCCGCTTGAACATCCACAGACCGCGGGTGTTGTAGCTGCACTGGATTGCCATCACATCGCCCACGGCACCTTCATGAATCTGGTTGAAGGTTTCCCGCATACCCTGGTGATAGCGCCAGCAGAGACCCGATACGATCGACAGGTTTTTCTCTTTGGCCAGCTTACAGGTTTCCATGACGGAACGAACGCCCGGTGCGTCAACGGCGACCGGCTTTTCAGCGAAGACGTGTTTTCCGGCTTCAATCGCGGCCCGCAACTGCATGGGGCGGAAGTGAGGCGGCGTGGTCAGCAGAACCACGTCCACACAGTCGATGACTTTCTGATAGGAATCAAAGCCAACGAATTTATGATCTGCGTCGACCTGCACCTGCTCGCCAACCGGGTTCTTTTTCAGGTTCTTGTAACTCTTATCCAGATGATCGTAGAACGTGTCACCCATCGCGACCAGTCTGGCGTTTTTATCAGCGGCGAGTGCCTGGGCGGCCGCCCCGGTTCCACGTCCACCACAGCCCACCAGACCAACGCGAATTTCATCACTGCCGGCGGCAAACACACTGGATTGCAGTGCGGCTGAGGGAGATGTTCCAGCGAAGACACTGCCTGTCAGAGTCGATGCAGCGACGGCTGCAGAACTGGATTTGATGAAATCACGACGCGTCGTCGGCGCGGAAGTTGAAGTCTTTTCAGTATTCATAAGAGGATCCTGAGTTAATTAGTTTCATTACAAAATTGATGCTTTAGGATACCATAGCGGCTACTCTGTTTACGAGGCAAAAATGCGATCTGCTGGTAGTTTTTTGCAGAGCCTTGAACTCGTGAACAGATTACGCGTTGTTTACTGAGTGAGCCGGTCAATATGCTCGCGACCGAACCGCTCCAGGCTGGCCGCACCAAGATTCACATAATGCTGCCAGGTGGCCTGCAGGCGTTCCTGTTGTTGCGGCGTGAGAACTTTGATCTGGCGGGCAGGACAGCCGGCCCAGAGTGTCCCGGGGGGGACATGGATGCCTTCCCTTACCAGTGCTCCTGCAGCGATCAATGCGCCTTTGCCAATGACACAGCGACTGAGGACCGTGGCGCCAATCGCGATCATGGCATCGTCTTCCACCACAGAGCCATGCACGATGGCCGCGTGTCCGAGCGTCACCCGATCTCCCAGGATACAGGGATGTCCATAATCGGTGTGCAGCACTGAGCCGTCCTGCACGTTCGTCTCTGCTCCGACTTCGATATATTCCAGGTCGCCTCGTAAGACGCACTGATGCCAGACTGTGCTGCGGGCTTTGAGCCGCACGCGTCCCGTGACGATGGCATCCGGAGTCACCCAGGCGGTTGGATCAATGACCGGATAGGAGTGCAGCGCTTCCCAGTCACAGTCGACATCCGGATAAGGCAGTTCCGGAGGCGTCGGGATGGTATCTGCTTTGAGAGGCCATTCTGGTGATGATTCATGGTTGTTCATGCGAGCTGACCTCCTGTTGCGTCGAGTCATCTGGTGACGTCTTGGAAAGTGAACTGTTGGGGATCGCGGGGCGTTTCTTTTCCATCAGGAACAGACCGCCGATTGTCAGCGCTGTTCCGCTCAAGAGCCAGACCGTCAGTTTTTCATCAAAGAAGAAGACGCCGGCAAACGCAGCCATCGCGGTCTGCGAGGCATTGAGCAGGTTGACCCGGGTGACCGTGAGGTGCTTCATGGACGCACCAATGGCAAAGAAGGCGATGGCATTCATGATGCCGCCCACCAGCATCACCAGGTATTGCCAGGGAGTCGTGATCCACAGGATCTCGATGCCGAGCCGATAGAAGGCCACGCCACTCAGGCAGACCATGCCGGTCGTGCTGATCAGTACCAGTGATGCGGAGATCGACATCTCTCCGCGCACGGTTCCACGAATCATGACCCCACCGGCTCCATAAGCGCAGCCGGCGACACAGGCAACAAAAATGGTCAGAGCAACCGTCACAATTGACCGGGTATGGTGCTCCATGTGTTCTAACACAGATTCTTCAGCCTGGTGCGCACCCAGACTGAGCACAACAATGGCAGCCGTCAGGATGACCATGGAAGCAAACATGCGGGGGGTAATCGCCTCTTCCAGGAACAGGCGTCCCAGGATGGCCCCGGTGGCGAGCAGGGTCGCAAAACAGAGCGGAACCGTGAAGGCAAGTCCGCCGAGGCTCAGCGACCATTGGAACATGACGTTTCCGCCGAACTGCATGAGCAGCCCGGTCAGAATCAGGGGAATGACCAGTCGGCGGGGAGGCAGTGCCGGTAATCCTTTGGAACCACGATAGGCAACCAGTGTCCAGCCTACAATGGTTGCGGGAACTGATTTCAAAGCAGAGATCCAGATGGCCCAGTCGGCGTTATTGTCGACCGCAGCTTCTCGTAGTGAGATGTTGGCAGCGGTGTAGGCCAGCGCAGAAATCAACCCGAACAGTGTGCCTTTGACTACGGGAGACAAGCCTTCGCTCGCCTGATTCTCTCTCTGATCTGTCGCGGCGGATTCAGAAGGGTTCGCTGAGGACGCGTTAGAAATCTTGTTCACCCTCTTGCTCCAGGCGCTGCAATTCGATCAGCCGCGGATCCAGGTCTTCTACGATGGCATAGCGACCATCAGACCAGCGGAAGAAATCGACATCCCGGCACTTCTTGCTGCAGAATGGAAAAGCAGACTGGTCGTCACCAGCTTTTGTAGTGACGACCTTGCGGCAAATGGGGCAGGTTTGAGGTTGGATCATGGGAGCCTCAGACGAATAGAGTAGCTGAATCGGCGTCTGATTCTCTTATAGATCATTCCCGGTCAAATTTCAAAGGTAATCAGGATTCCTTGGAACTGCTCTTGGAAGAGGATCCGGAGTCACTGCTGGAACTTTTGGATTCGGAACTGGCGGACTGTGCTTTTGAGTCAGCTGCAGCAGCCTTTTTGTAAGAACTGCTGCGGTAATCCGTTTCGTAAAAACCGCTTCCCTTGAAAATGATACCGCCGCCGGCACCGATGATGCGTTTGGCTTTCAGCTTGCCACACTCCGGGCATTTACGGAGTGGTTTGGCAGTGATGGACTGAAAAACTTCCCACTGATGATGACACTGGGAGCATTCGTAATCGTACGTTGGCATCTTTCGATTCTCTCAAAAAACAGTGAATGTAGAATACTGATCAGTTTTCAGCAGGTCCCGAGGAGACAATCACTTTACTCGGACGCACCACCCGGTCGTTCAGGATAAAGCCCTGCTCCAGTTCCTGGATGACAGTCATTGATGGATATTCGTCAGAAGGCATTTGCTGCAGCGCTTCGTGCAGGTTCGGATCAAAGGGCTGTCCGACCGCTTCAATGGCTTTGACATTATTCTTCGCGAAGACATCCAGGATCTGCTTGGCTACCATTTCGACACCGAGCTTCAGGTCGTTGACGTTGTCTGCGTTTTCAGCAGCTTCCACGGCCCGTTTCAGGTTATCCAGTGCGGGGAGCATGTCCTGCACAAAAGGAGCTGCCGCGTACTGACGCAGTTCAGCCAGTTCCCGCTGATGACGTTTGCGTGTGTTATCCAGCTCAGCCTGGGAACGCAGAAAACGGTTCTGGTTTTCATCGCGTTCAGCCAGAGCGGTTTCGAGCTGTGCTTCGACTGAGGCTGAGTTCTCTACTGCTTCCGTTTCGGCAGCAGCGGATTCCTGTGCCTGATTCTGAATATCTTCTGGTTGTTCCTGATCTGTCATGCTTCTGACCTGTAACTTACTCTATCTATTAAAATTAAGAAGATGAATCGTTGAAAACGATCTCGACTGTGATTGACCAACTTTGATCATTCAGCGTGCGTGAAATATTCCTTGAGTTTATCGAAAAACGAAACCCGACTGGGGCTGCGATGCCTGGAAACTTCCGTGTGTTCGATTTCAGCCAGTTCCCGGAGCAGTTCTTCTTCCCGCTCTGAAATTTTACGAGGCACATCAATCTGCACGATCACATGCAGATCTCCGCGTCGTCCGCCATGCGGATTTGGCATGCCCAGCCCTTTCAGGCGGTAGACTTCACCCGGCTGTGTTCCGGCTTTGATCTTCAGTTCGTGCCGTCCTTCCAGGGTCGGAATTTCAATCTCTGCCCCCAGAACCGCCTGGGTATAGGTAATCGGGACATGACAACTCAGTTCCTGTTCCTGGCGACGGAACAAGGGGTGTTCATCGACGCTGACGACGACATACAGATCACCGCGCGGGCCACCATTCTGGCCCGGGTTGCCCTCGCCTCTCAGGCAGAGTTGCATACCGTTATCAATCCCGGGAGGGACTTTGATATCCAGCGTGATTTCCCGGGCGATGCGTCCATCACCGCGACAGTCCGAACATTTTTCGACAATCACCTGTCCGGCGCCGCGACAGCGTGGACAAGTTGTCTGAACGCGGAAAAAGCCCTGAGACTGCACAACCTGGCCGGCTCCGCCACAGTAATCGCATTCCTGAGGATCAGTTCCCGGTTTGGCTCCTGAGCCGTGGCAGGTTTCGCAGGGCTCCTGACGCATGATCTGGATTTCGCGTTCACATCCTGAAGCTGCTTCCAGCAGATCAATCTCGATTTTGGTTCGCAGGCTCTCACCCTGACGCGGACGATTTCCCCCACGCGTGGAACCACCGCGGAAGCCGAACCCTTCAAACAGGTCTCCGAATGCGCTGAAGATATCAGACACATCATGGAACTGATGTCCGCCCCCCGCGCCGAAATCGGCGGCATGTCCGTAGCGGTCGTAGTGGGTCCGTTTTTGATCGTCCCCCAGAACTTCGAAGGCTTCGGCCGCTTCCTTGAACCGTTTGATGGCTTCTTCGTCACCCGGGTTACGGTCCGGGTGATTGGCGAGCGCCATCTTCTTGTAGGCTTTTTTAATCTCTACAGTGGTCACGTCGCGCGATACGCCGAGAACTTCATAATAATCGCGTTTCGTTGCCATAAATACAAACTCATCATTTTAAAGTAGCGAAATATCTCCGGTCCGCTGCGGAGGTATTTCGGGTTCAAACAGCTCAATCAGAACTGAAAAAAACGGGCCACCTTATTTCGGCGGCCCGTCTGAGATCACATCGTTTCGCCTGAGTTCGAAATTCGATTTCAGACTGCAGCCGAAATTATCTTACACTGCCTTCAACGTTGGCCAACTTACCACCTTCGGTGCTTTCACTGCGAGTGACAAGTACCTGGGTTGTGAGCATCAGGCCTGCGATTGAGGCGGCATTTTTCAGTGCGTTCTTGACAACCTTGGCAGGATCGATGATGCCGGCTTTGAACATGTCAACATATTCGCCGCTGTAGGCATTGTACCCGTGAGCGCCACTCAGCGCTTTCACTTCATCAGCGATCACAGCACCGTCAACACCGCAGTTTTCTGCGATCTGACGAATCGGGCCTTCCAGGGCACGGGCAACAATGTTGATGCCGATTTTCTCGTCATCGTTCTTGCCTTTGACCTTAGTGACCGCTTCAATGGATCGCAGCAGAGCCACGCCACCACCGGGAAGAATACCTTCTTCGACAGCAGCACGAGTTGCGTGCAGGGCATCTTCCATACGGGCTTTGGTCTGTTTCATTTCTGCTTCGGTGGCTGCACCGACAGAAATGATGGCGACGCCGCCGGTCAGTTTGGCCAGGCGTTCCTGGAATTTTTCGCGATCGTATTCGCTTTCGGTCTTCTGCAACTGTCCGCGGATCTGGGCGACGCGAGCCTGCAGGGCTTCGGTATCGCCGGCACCTTCGATCAGAGTGCAGGAGTCTTTGGTGATTTCGATCTGCTTGGCCTGTCCCAGTTGGGCCAGTTCGACAGATTCGAGTTTGATACCGAGGTCTTCTGAGATCACGGTACCGCCGGTGAGCACAGCGATGTCAGCCAGCATGGCTTTACGACGGTCGCCGAAGCCAGGAGCTTTCACGGCAGCGATATTCAGAACACCACGCAGTTTGTTCACAACCAGGGCGGTCAGCGGCTCACCTTCGACATCTTCAGCGATGATCAGCAGGGGTTTACCGGTCTGAGACACTTTTTCCAGCAGTGGAACCAGATCCCGCAGGGCGGAGATCTTGGATTCGTGAATCAGAATGTAGCAGTCTTCCAGGATGCATTTCATGCCTTCGGTGTCAGTCACGAAGTAGGGAGAAATGTAACCTTTGTCGAACTGCATCCCGTCAGCGAAGGAGAGAGTGGTTTCGTTCCCCTTACCTTCTTCAACGGTGATCACACCATCGCGGCCGACTTTTTCAACCGCATCAGCGATGAGATTGCCGATCTCGTTGTCGTTGTTGGCGGAGATGGCACCGACCTGGGCGATTTCTGCTTTGTCAGTTACCGGCTTGGCCAGGGCTTCAATGGCTTCGACAGCCGCTTCAACGGCTTTGTCGATTCCACGACGAACGACCATCGGGTTGGCACCCAGTGACAAACCACGCAGACCTTCGGTGTAGATGGAACGAGCTAATACTGTGGCAGTGGTCGTACCGTCACCAGCGATATCACTGGTCTTGGTTGCGACTTCATTGACCAGTTTGGCTCCCATGTTTTCGAAGGGGTCTTCGACTTCCACTTCTTTACTGACTGTAACACCGTCTTTGGTGACCACGGGGTTACCAAAGTTTTTATCGATGATCACATTGCGCCCGGTGGGGCCCATGGTGATGGCTACAGCGTCGCTGATAGTTTGCACGCCTTTTAGCAGCTTGGTACGTGCGCGATCTTCAAACAAAAGTTGCTTTGCCACGCTTATTGACTCCTCTGTTTAACAGGAACGAACATTTGATCGGATTGCTCCGTTCTCCCCTGCGTGATTTTGGTTTGAATTAGATTCTCAACTCAGAGCAGAGACTGAAGTGTGTCAGACACATTCAGTCTCTGTCCGGTATTCCGATAAAAGTACGTTCTTTATTTCATGATTTTGGCGAGAATGTCGCTCTCGCGCAGAATCTTGACTTCCTTGCCGGAAACTTCGATGTCAGTTCCGCCGTATTTGCCGTACAGAACTTCGTCGCCGACTTCAACGGCAACCGGGCAGCGTTCGCCACTTTCCAGCAGACGTCCGGGACCAACGGCGATCACGGTGCCACTCTGAGGCTTTTCCTGTGCCGTGTCAGGCAGGACGATACCACCGGCAGTGGTTTCTTCAGCAACATTGGGTTCAATAACAATGCGGTCATCAAGGGGATTCAGTTCCATTAAGTTAACTCCCGATTATTCCAGTAAGTCTGGTTGTATTTGTGAAGCCGGGATTCAGACCCGGGATAAATTGTTACAAACAACAGGCGGGGCCTGATAAAGACCCCCGATCAATCTGCGGAGAGATCGATGATACGAGGTTAGAAGCCTCCCATGCCGGGCATTCCCATTCCGGGCATTCCACCGCCCATTCCAGGCATGCCACCCATGCCGCCCATTCCACCCATGTCGTGGTGGTCGTCATGATGATGATCGTCTTCTTCTTCCTGAGGTTCTTCAACCACGATGGAATCGGTTGTCATCAGCAGGCAGGCGACGCTGGCTCCGTTCTGCAGAGTGGAGCGAACCACTTTGGCAGGGTCCACAACGCCGAACTCAAACATGTCGCCGTAGCGATCATTGAGGGCGTCATAACCGAAGGAAGCACTCTTGTCTTTCTTGACGCGGTTGCTGACAACCGAACCGTCCAGACCGGCGTTTTCAGCGATTGCACGCAGAGGCATTTCCAGAACTTTCTGAACCAGAGATACTCCCAGAGCCTGGTCGCCGGACAGTTTCAGGCCTTCCAGGGCTTTGGCAGATCGCAGCAGGGCGATTCCACCACCGGGAACGATCCCTTCTTCGATGGCGGCACGCGTAGCGGCCAGAGCATCGTCGATGAGGTCTTTGCGTTCTTTCATTTCGGTTTCAGTTGCAGCACCAACATTGATCTGAGCAACGCCACCGGCCAGTTTAGCCAGACGTTCCTGCAGTTTTTCGCGATCGTATTCGCTGTCAGTAACTTCGATTTCTGCCCGGATCTGCTCGGCACGACCGTTGACGGCTGCCTTGCTTCCGGAACCGCTGACGATGGTGGTGTTGTCTGAGCTGACGTGAATCTTCTTGGCCTGTCCGAGGTCTTTCAGTTCAACAGACTCCAGTTTGATTCCCAGGTCTTTGAAGATAGCACGGCCGCCGGTGAGGACAGCAATGTCTTCCAGCATGGCTTTACGCCGATCGCCGTAACCGGGAGCTTTCACGGCACAGACTTTGAGGATGCCCCGCAGCTTGTTGACGACCAGAGTGGCGAGTGCTTCGCCTTCGATGTCTTCAGCAATGATCAGCAGCGGAGAACCATCTTTAGAAATCTGTTCCAGCAGCGGAACGAGTGTCTGAGCAGAGCTGATCTTTTCTTCATAGATCAGGATCTTGGCCCGTTCCAGGTCGCAGGTCTGATTGTCTTCGTCGGTGACGAAGTGTGGAGACAGGAAGCCGCGTTCGAACTGCATGCCTTCTACCAGATCGACATCAGTGGTGACGCCACGTCCTTCTTCGACAGTGATCACGCCATCAGCGCCGACCTTCAGCAGAGCATCTGCCAGGATTTTGCCGATTTCCGGATCGTTGTTACCGGCGATGGTCGCAACAGTCTGGATGGCTTTCTTGTCATTCCCTTTTACTTCTTTGGAGATCTTACCGATCTGTTCGACAACTGCCTCAACAGCTTTCTGTACCCCACGGCTGAGAGCCATCGGGTCTGCGCCGGAAGCGATGTACTTCAGACCTTCCCGGAAAATGGCTTCTGCCAGTACGGTTGCTGTTGTGGTGCCGTCTCCAGCAACATCGTTTGTTTTTGATGCTGCTTCTTTCACCAGTTGGACGCCCATGTTTTCAAACGGGTCTTCCAGTTCGATGTCTTCGGCAACAGTCACGCCGTCTTTGGTGACCTTCGGGGTTCCCCAGCCTTTGTCCAAGACAGCATTTCGCCCTCGCGGCCCAAGCGTACTGCTTACAGCCCGCGACAATTTAGCGACTCCTGCCAATAAACTCTTTCTGGCCTCTTCGTCAAAGCTTAAAAGTTTTGCCACAGTCTCTCCTCAACCAGCAATAAATGGCCAATAATTTTGCCCATGACCACGATGATCTCTCACACGCCTCGTGCCGCGCTTCCTGTTGATCACAGGGGGCCGGTGTGTGAGCACAAATAGGTGTAAGTACGACAAAGATGGCAGGATCCAGGCTGGACCCTGTCCATGTCGCCCAGTAAATGCAATCATCATGCCAATCGGAAGGTGGCGTTGTAAGATGATATATAGCAGCGGTTAACGGAAATCGCTTATTGGGAGAGACTGACATCGACTGCCAACTTGGCAGAGAATTTGTTGCTGTCAGGTCAACTGCCGGAGAGTCACAGGCAGGGAGCTTGCAGGCACTGTCAAAACTAACAGAGTGTCGAGTTTCCGCTCTGGACAGATGCCGGAGTGTTGATGCGAGGCAGCGGGTGCTTAATCCGCAGGCAATGTCCGGTGATATTGCCTTATTAATCTGCATTCGAATTGATGGTCCCACTCACTTTCCGTAAATATTAATTTAATATGAGATGATATAAAGCATTGCATGAAATATAGATAAGGTTTGTTGTAACTGTCGCAAATCAGATTGAGGCACACTGTTTGCAATATGTCCTTACACCAAATTAAGTGCTCATTTTATTGATTGGTATTTAGGGGTCACGATCAGAAGAAATTGATAGTCCAAACAGTAGATTAAACAACATCTGACGAAGACTCCGGGAAAGGTTTGCGACAAAATGAATTGGAAACATGCGCTCATGGGCTTGACGGCAAGCCTTGTCGTTGTATTGGCAGTATCACAGCCAGCTTGGGCTTATCAGGACGAAGCAGCTCCTGAAGAGAAACCAGCCGCAGCAGAAACTGCAGCCCCTGCTGAGACAACAGAAGAAGCACCCGCAGAAGAGGAAGCTCCTCAGCTTTCATTATCAGAGCTTTACTACGCACTTGATAACAGTATGTTATTCCTCTGTGCTGTTCTGGTGCTGTTCATGCAGTCTGGCTTCGCTATGGTCGAGTCCGGATTCAACTCTTCCAAAAATACCATCAACATTCTCTTTAAGAACTTAATGGATGTCTGTGCCGGCGTGCTGGTTTACTACGCTGTCGGTTACGGTCTGATGTATCCAGGGGATGCCGGTAACGGTTACTTTGGTTTCGCACAGTTCGGAATCGGCGAAGCCGGAGACCCAGGCCCAGGAGTTCTGCATCCACAGGTTGACTTCCTGTTCCAGGTTGCCTTCGCAGCGACTGCTGCCACCATCGTCTCTGGTGCAGTTGCCGGTCGTCTGAAATTCAGCTCTTACCTGATCTACAGTATCATCCTGACCGGTATCATCTACCCAATCAGTGGTTACTGGAAATGGGGTGGTGGCTGGTTGGATGCCATGGGCTTCTACGACTTTGCTGGTTCAATTGTTGTGCATGCTGTCGGTGGTTTCGCCGGTCTGGCTGGAGCAATTGTCCTCGGGCCTCGGATTGGTCGCTTCAAAGACGGCAAATCGGTTCCGATTCCTGGACACAATATTGCTCAGGCAACACTGGGTGTCTTCATCCTGTGGGTAGGCTGGTACGGGTTTAACCCTGGTAGTCAGCTGGCCTTCGCTGGAACTGACAACACCAACGCTGTGATGCTGATTGCTACCAACACAACCCTCGCTGCAGCCGCCGGTGGTGTGGCCGCAATGATCCTGGGGTGGATCATGTACTCAAAACCTGATATCTCCATGGCCCTGAACGGTGTTCTGGCCGGTCTGGTAGGTATCACCGCTAACTGTGACAGTGTCTCTAACATCGAAGCAATTGTCATTGGTGTGGTTGCCGGTCTGCTGGTTGTCTTCGGTATCCTGGCACTGGAAAAACTCAGAATCGACGATCCCGTCGGTGCCTTCCCTGTCCACGGTCTGTGTGGTATCTGGGGTGGTGTCGCCACCGGTATCTTCGGTGACTACAACATCGTAACCCAGGTGATTGGATCTGTTGTGATCCCGGCTTACGCCTTCATCACCATGTTTATTCTCTTCATGTTCCTGAAAGTCATCGGACAGCTCCGAGTTTCTGAGGAAGATGAAATGAAAGGTCTGGACCTGTCTGAGCACGGAATGCAAGCTTACCACTAGTCCAACCTGATGTGAACACTGGTACTTTGCAGGAGGTACCGTAAAGTGTGACTGACTGATGGCTTGAGAAATGAGTTCTCTCGCCATCAGTTTTTTTATGCGCGGTCAGTAATACAGGAGTAATTGCTGGTGAAGAAATTTCCCTGAATCCTTGTGAACCGGCGATCGCTTGCTTAATGTAACTGAAAGGTATTCAGATGTGATTAATCCTTTCGAGCCTGTGTTCGCCTCAAGGAGTGTGGAAATGGCAAAGTATGTACTGGCGTTAGATCAGGGTACGACATCCAGTCGATCAATTCTGTTTAATCATCAGGGGCAGATAGAGGCCACTTCCCAGGAAGAGTTCGAACAGATCTTTCCCTCTCCGGGGCTGGTGGAACACAATCCCGAGGCGATCTGGGAATCGCAGCTGGCAACCGCCCGCGAAGTGATCGATCAATCGGGGGCGGCGCTCTCCGAGATCGCAGCAATTGGCATCACTAATCAGCGGGAAACGATTGTCCTCTGGGATAAGGAGAGTGGCAAACCGGTTTCAAATGCGATTGTCTGGCAGAGCCGGCTGACGGCCAGCCGCTGCGATCAGCTCAAGGCAGAAGGATATGAAGACCTGGTCCGCGAGAAGACCGGACTGTTACTGGATGCCTATTTCTCGGGAACCAAGATTGAATACCTGCTCAATACCGTAGAAGGCTTACGGGAGCAGGCCCAGGCGGGCAAAATTCTGTTTGGTACGATCGACTCTTTTCTGATCTGGCGGCTGACGGGGGGGAAGGTACATGTGACCGATCCTACCAATGCCTGTCGCACCCTGCTCTATAATATTCATACACACGAGTGGGATGACGAACTGCTGCAGATCTTCGATATTCCCCGTTGCATGCTGCCCGAAGTTAAAAGTTCCAGCGAGGTCTATGGTGAGACCGATCCTGCGCTGTTCGGTGAGTCGATCAAGATTGCTGGTATTGCAGGCGACCAGCAGGCAGCGACCTTTGGTCAGGGCTGTTTTGAACCCGGGGCAGCGAAGAATACTTACGGAACCGGTTGCTTTATGCTGATGAATACCGGCGATAAACCGGTGCTTTCGCAGAATGGTCTGCTGACCACAATCGGCTGGAGCATCAATGGCAAAGTGACTTACTGTCTGGAAGGATCCATTTTCGTGGCCGGGGCAGCAATCCAGTGGCTCAGGGATGGACTGCAGATCATTGAGTCTGCTTCTGAAATTGAGGACCTGGCAGCCCAGGTGGAAGATACCGGCGATGTCTTCTTCGTCCCTGCCTTTGTGGGACTGGGGGCACCCTATTGGGATCAGGATGCCCGCGGAACTCTGATTGGTCTGACGCGGGGCGCTACCAGAGCCCATGTTGCACGGGCGGTCCTGGAGTCGCTGGCATACCAGACCTGCGATGTGCTGCACGCCATGGAGCAGGATTCCCAGATCAAGTTGAAAACTCTCAAGGTGGACGGCGGTGCGGCTGCGAATGGTCTGTTGATGCAGTTTCAGGCGGATATGCTCGATGTTCCCGCGCAGCGACCGGTGGTCCATGAAACAACGGCTTTGGGGGCCGCCTATCTGGCAGGCCTGGCTGTTGGCTTCTGGCACGATCAGGCAGAGGTGACCCGCAACTGGGCTCTCGATGCAGAATACCAGCCGCAGATGGAGGCCTCGCGACGTGAGGAATTATATCAGCGCTGGAAGCAGGCGGTGGAACGTTCGCGAGACTGGGTCTAATCTGATTGATTCATGCGGAAGTCAGCCGGGCTTTCATACATTGCTGGTAGGCAGTCGCGCCAGGTTTTGGTCGGTTCCGATGATGAGCAGGATGTCTGATTCCTGAATCTGATAATCCGGGTGAGGTACACAATCTGTCGTATAAACCTTCCCCGTATTCTTTTCGATTTCCGCGGAATTCCGTTTACGAATGGCGACCACATTCACGGAATATTTGGAACGCAGCGCCAGCTCGGTCAGGTTTTTACCAACAAACTCTTTGGGGGTCATCAGCTCGATCATGGTATAGCCGTCGCCGACCTGGATGTAATCTTCCAGATGCGGATTGGCCAGCAGTCGTGCGAGGTGTGCACCCGCCTGAATCTCGGGCTGGATCACATCGGTTGCACCGACCTGGGTAAAGATCTCCGCGTGAAACTTTGACTGGGCACGACAGATGATCTTGGGGACGCCCATCTTTTTAATGATCACTGTGGTCAGCAGTGCCGATTCGAAATTTTCCCCGATCGAAATCACGCAGGCGTCGACTTTGTCTACATCCTGACTTTTGAGCGCGAGTTCATCGGTGGAATTCAGACGGACTGCAACTGCGACATCATCTTTGACCTCATTCACCAGCTTGTCCGAATGATCGATGGCGATGACTTCCACTCCGCTGGCTCCCAGACGTTTGGCGAGTTCGGTACCAAAGCGGCCCAAACCGATGACTGCTACTTTAATCACGGGATCAGTTCTCCTCTGGAGGATGAGTTACTTTAGATGATTTGAGTTCAGGGTTCTTGTTACCCGAGGTTCACAGGCTCTTCCGGGTAGTGATATCGATAGGCGGGGCCACGATTTGAGAGTGCGATTAAAGCCGTCAATGGGCCGACGCGACCGATAAACATCGTAATTATGATCACCCAGTGCGACGGTGTCGTCAAATCCGCGGTGATGCCCGTCGAGACGCCGACCGTAGCAAAGGCACTGGTTGCTTCAAACAGATGATCCAGAAAGATCGCCTGGTTGTTTTCGAACATGACAATCAGCAGTGTCGACGACATCAGTACCAGAATTCCCAGTGAGATGATCGTCAGCGAACGGTGGATCAACGTGCTGGGGATAGTGCGTCCCATGATTTCAACCCGGTCTCTCCCTTTCAGCAGCGACCAGACCGAAAGGATGGACAGGGCAAAGACAGCCGTTTTCACGCCGCCCCCCGTTGAACCGGGAGACGCGCCAATAAACATCAGCAGTACGGAAAACAGCTTGGTCTGCGGTTGGTAGGCACCCAGGTCAACAGTATTAAAGCCGGCTGTTCGAAAAGTTACTGACTGGAACCAGGCGGAATTGAGCCGCTCTCCAAAGGTGAGATCATCGGAGGCATGGATTGATTCCAGCAGGTAGATGCCGACAGTGCCCCCGATCAGAAGAAAGAGGGTGGTGAAAAATATCAGGCGTGAGGAAATCGTGAGCCGGACTTTCTGTGTCGGGTGATGAAAGAGCGGCTTGCGGATCCTCAGGTTTGAGAAATGCGTAATGCCGTACAGCATGAAATTGTAATTTACAGCAAACCCTAACCCACCGATGATGATCAGGGCGGGAATGACGCCCCAGATCTCCCAGTGATGTCCCATGCCCAGGAAGCCGTCATCCATCAGGCTGAAGCCAGCGTTACAGTATCCACTGATCGAATGAAACAGGCTGTAATAGACGCGTTCGGTGAAAGGCAGTTCGGGCCAGAGTCCCATCAGGCAGGCCGCACCGAGCAGTTCGGTAAAAATCGTAATCCCCAGGATGGCCAGCACCAGACGGCGGATGTCACCGCGCTGGCTGGACTCCAGCATCTCGCTGAAAGTGACGCTCTCCCGGATCTGCATCGATCGCCCGAATGCTGCTGCGAAGAAGGCACCAAAGGTCAGGATGCCGAGTCCGCCGATCTGGAACAGGAACATGATAATAGTGTGCCCCGTGCGGCTCCAGTAGGTTCCTGTCGGAACCACGATCAGGCCTGTAACGCAACTGGCACTGGTTGACGTGAACAGGGCGACCAGAAACGGAGCACCTTCCGTCGTTTTTGCAGCGGGATCCTGAATGCGAGCCGAGGGAAACATGAGTAAAATCGTTCCCACGGAAATCAGCACCAGGAAGGACGTCACCACAATCAGGGCGGGGTTCCAGCCGCGTGACGAGACACGCCGGATTAAGAGAACCGTCTCGTAGAGGCTTCTCAGGATGATGCAAAATTCGGAGATACCCAGGATCAGATTCAGTCGGGTCGGGGCGTCAGCGGGCAGCAGGTCATGCAGACTGATTATCAGCAGGCTGGCGATCAACCAGAGCCCGCAAAAAAAGAAATGAGCCAGGTGGGTTTTGAAGAACTCTTTCCGGTCCAGATGCCAGCCGTAGCGCAGCATCAGGCTGATCGTGAAATAGCTCATGGCCACGATGATCGCGGCACCCAATTCCCAGTGAACAACGGTGGTAATCTTCAGCAGTCCATGTAGAATGACTGTGGAGATCAGGCCGACGATCAGCGCAATAATTTCCAACCGTCTCAGCCTGCGGCAGCGGCGGGGATGGTGTGTCTTATAGTGGATGCGGCTGGGGAGATGCGACAGAGTCATTTAGCGCGTAAGTATTTCAATGAAATAATTTTATGAAGACCTGTTCAGATTTTATTCGTAATCAACGTCAATTGAAACAGTGAGATTATGGTGCGCGATTTTATTTCCGAAAGTTTGACTCATGACCCGATTCATGGGTATATCCCGTTTACTTCCAAAACCGGGATTCCCGATGACGAGGTCTCCGAGCAGGAAATCATCGACCATCCCTGGGTCCAGCGACTCAGGCACATTCACCAGCTTCAGACCGCCTGGTGGGTTTTTCCCTCAGCTGAGCACATGCGGTTTCAGCACGTGTTGGGAGCCATGCATCTCTCGTCGGTAGCAATTAACGCCTGGTATGATTCCTTGAGCAGCGCCTGTCGCAATGTGCCTTCCCTGCCTTACGTAGAGAGCCTGGTTCGGCTGGCAGCGCTGCTGCACGATGTGGGGCACGGCCCCTTCGGGCATTTCTTCGACGACCATTATCTGGATCAGTACAATCTCACACATGAAGATATTGGCGCCCATATCATCGAACATGAACTGGGAGACCTCATTCGCGGGATCCGCCGGAATCCGAACGGTCACCTCAATCCGCTGGAAGAACTCGATCCCAAGCAGATTGGCTGGCTGATCAGGCGTCCTTCCGGCAATGCAGAGAGCGAGGCGGGAAACCCGGACTGGCTCTGTAAGCTGCGTGCCATGTTCAGCGGCATTTACACGGTCGACAATATGGATTTCGTTCTCCGCGACGCCTATATGTCTGGCTACAATATTCGTGCGGTCGATGTCTCGCGCCTGATTCACTACAGCTTCTTCACTTCCGAAGGGCTCACGATTCACGGTCGGGGCATGACGGCACTGGTCAATTTTATTGAAACCCGCGCGAATCTGTTCCGCACTATTTACTATCACCGCACGGTGCGTGCTCTGGACCTCGCGCTCGAAGAGATCTTTGCCGAGACCATGCAGCACCTGTTTCACGGTAATCCTCTCAAGCATCTGGATGACTATCGCGGGTTTACGGAGTCTTCATTCCTCGTCGATGTCGGCCGCTTTCAGAAGAGTTCGGATCCAGCAGTCCGCGATCTGGGTGAGCGCTGGCAGGGCATTCTTTCGCGTAATGTGGAATGGAAGATGGCCTGCGAGCGTCAGCTCAATTTCCATTCCGGTACTGCAGTGCACACATCGATCTTTTCGGAACCGGAACTGGTCGAAAAGCGGGTCCGCTCCAAGCTTCCCGCGGAGTTGAAGCAGCTCCCGCTGCGGATCGACGTCGCCCGGCATTATCATCGGCCCAGTGGGCGCCTACCCGCCGGTGGACAGAATTATCTGCTCGACCCAGGCACAGGGTTGACTCAGGAACTGCACGATGATGAGCTCTTCCGGGCACTGCCTGTCAGCTTTCTGATCTTTCGCATTTATACGCGAGATCACCTCCATGATTTGGAACTGACTACCGCCTTGAATGCCGCACTCGGGGAAGTTTCGGATTCCAAGACCAATATGTAGCACTCCTGCAGGAGCAGACTTGTACAAGTGTGGCAATGCAGGTGATTCGCTCCGTTCTTTCGTGCTCAGAGAGGCGATGTCTTGAGGGAAAATTCCGGATTTTCCTGCTGAACAGGGCAGACAATGGTCCTGTTATGTCGGTCGTGTCGACTCCGGAAAATCATTGAGAGTGATTTTCCGGCTCAGTCGATAAGTTCAACATGATAGATTTCGAACTGGAACAGATGCTGGAAAATCCCGAATGGAGTCTCGTGCTCAGGCATTACAGCGTCCTGCGACGCGAGACCAAAGAGCGGGATCCCGAATTTGATGGCTGGATCGTACGTCAAAATGAAGTTGACGGCGTCGTTACCGAACGCCTCCCCCGCATTCATGGAAAACTGATCGCGTTCGACCTGCTGAAATTTCAGCTTTCTGGGCGTGACTCCGGGGTTTTTTATAAAGTCACCCGTACTGGTGAGAATATGCTGCCCCGTCTGGAAGAGCAGCTACAAGACCTGCAGGCACAATTGCAGGCGACTGAGGATGCGACAGAGGAAGACGCTCCTCCTGAAGAGCAGGAACTGGCCCGCTCCGCCTGAGAGGCTGCCACGGACTGTAATTCTCTCCCCTCGCTGGAACGAAAAACGGCCCCAATTGTGCAAGACAATGGGGCCGTAGATTTCGTCGTTGCTCCTGGCTGTGACAATCTTAAATCATGTCAGCAGTCAGAGAAGACTCTAGCTCATTATGCTTTTTTAGGAGCAGGAGCGGGAGCTTTCTTTGGAGGAGCTGGTGCTTCTTCTACTTTCTTGGGAGCTGAGTGAGCTGGAGCAGCTCCTTCACAGCTGTTGCAGGGAGAAGCGCACTTGGGAGCTGGTGCACAGCATTTAGGAGCTGGTGCACAGCAGGTTGGTGCAGGTGTGCAAACTGGTGCTGGCTTGCAGCAGGTGGTGCGAACTGGCTTGCAGCAACGTACACGTGCTGGTTTGCAGCAACGAACGCGTTCTGGCTTGCAGCAGCGAACGCGTTTGGGCTTGCAGCAACGTTCACGAACGGGCTTGCAGCATTTTACGCGCTCTGGTTTGCAGCAACGGTTACGGAAACCAAATGCTTCTGCATCTGATACGCTGAAGGTTGCAACGAACAGGGTCATTGCGGCGATCAAAGAAAGTGTGACAGCTTTTCGAATCATGGTGTACTCCTCAGATTCTTAAGAAAGTGGTTCCACTTCGCCGGAAGATAAGTCACTACCTTCATCCCCCAGCGATGTCCCTAAGTCTACGCACCTAGGGAAAACAGGTCTGTTTTTCTGGTTTGGTAAGATTTGCCGGTTACGGCAAATACGTTGATTACAATACCAGAACGAATTACGATGTCAAAGTAAAGCGAACACGAAAAATAAAGTTTCTCTAAAAATCCTTTATTCCCTCAAGTATCGCATTTTAACAGTTTTAGAACTGGTTTTCACGTGTTTGAACACGGTAAATCCGACCAGACCTGTCGGCTCTCACTCAATCCTAGGTCAAAAATAAGGAGACCACCTGAATTCCTGTAGATATTTGGGAAGACTGCGCAAAAAATTCGCTCTGTTGCGCTCGTTGACTCTTTAAGTTTATTTGCTTGCAACCCTCTCGCAGTCAAAGTAAAACCAGATCTGGCTCCCTGAGCTGCTTCAAATAAACTTCTTCAAAATTCACGGATTGTTCAGTGCCGTCATCTGCCTCAGAATCTTCAGCCTCACCATCAGATCAACCACGACTGTGGTACTGTGGGTCCCGTACTATTTCATTTGCTGAGCGGCCATTGTTGATGGGTATTCTTAATGTCACTCCCGACAGTTTTTCGGATGGAGGAGAGGTTACGGATCGGGACGCAGCCGTCAAGAAGGGCTTACGTCTCATTGAACAAGGCGCGGATATTTTAGACATTGGTGGCGAATCGACCCGTCCCGGTTCTGAACACGTTCCCCTGGACGAAGAACTCCGCCGCGTCGTGCCTGTCGTTGAACAGCTCGCGAACGAGACCGACGTCCCGATTTCCGTCGACACCACCAAAGCGGAAGTCGCCCGTCAGTCGCTCGCAGCCGGCGCTGCGATCATCAACGATATCTCCGGTCTCACCTTTGATCCGGAGATGATCCCCCTGGCTGCCGAAACCAGTGCGGGAGTGATCTGCATGCACATCCAGGGAACACCCCAGACCATGCAGGACAACCCGACCTATGAAAATGTCATCGTCGATCTGAAAAACTGGTTCCAGGAACGATTGCAGGAACTGCTCTCGGCGGGAATCGAACCCGGCAGAATCGTCCTCGACCCGGGCATCGGATTCGGGAAAACAGCCGAACACAACCTGCAGATTCTCTCCCACATCCGCGATTTCCAGGATCTGGGTTATCCGATACTCATCGGTCATTCCCGCAAACGCTTCCTGTCGAAGCTGCTGGGCCGCGATGTTGAAGAACGTCTGGCGGGAACGGTCGGCGTCTCCATCGCCCTGGCCAGTCAGGCTGTCGAAATTATTCGCCTGCACGACGTCGAAGCCAACCGCGATGCAATCTCGGCCTGGAAAGCAGTCACCAGCCGCGTCACCTGATTACAAGATACTGATACTCGACTCTCTAACTAACTAATACGGCTCCTCAGGCAGCCCTGCTTCAAGGAAATACACAGCATGAACATCAAACTTCGAACCCGGACACTCCTTCTTTCCCTCTGCTCAATACTGGCGTTTTACACCGTCGCCCGGGCTGCGGATCAGCCTGCTCACAATTTCGACCGCTGGGAAAAGTCCATCGCCCAGTTTGAAAAACAGGATAAGGCACAAGGTATTCAGGAAGACGGTATCCTGTTTGTCGGTTCTTCCAGCATCCGCATGTGGGATCTGAAGAAGTACTTCCCTGAACTTCCCGTCATCAATCGAGGCTTCGGCGGATCTGAAATCGTTGACTCCACCCACTTCGCCGATCGGATCATTCTCAAACACAAGCCCAAAGTCATCTTCCTCTACGCCGGTGATAACGACATCGCCCGCGGTCGCACCGCGAAAGAGGTCGCCGGCGACTTCAAACAGTTCGTCTCCGTCGTCCATCAGGCCCTGCCCGAGACCCGGATTGTCTTCATCGCCGTCAAACCCAGTCTCAGTCGCTGGAAACTGGCCGGCACCATGCAGGAAGCCAACAAGCTGATCAAAAAACAGTGTGAAAAACACGACTATCTGGCGTTCGCCGATGTCTGGGATCCGATGCTGGGCGAAGACGGCAAACCCCGTCCCGAGCTCTTCAAAAAGGATGGCCTGCACATGGAACACGCAGGCTACCTCATCTGGAAGAAAGCGGTCGAACCCTATTTCCCCCAGAACTGATCGCATTCCCGATCATTGCTAAGTTGAATTGATTACAGGGTTTCCACACGCAGTTCATGCGCCGACACGAACTGGTTCAGCTCGCTGCGTGTGAAGATGCCCGCGGTCGCGCCGGTGGCACGCACACAGCTGTGCCCCAGCGCCGATCCATAACGCAGGCAGTCCTCCGGGCTCGCCTCTTCCAGAAGCCCGTGAATGAAACCGGCGACAAACGCGTCTCCGCTCCCCGTCCCATCCACCAGGTCGACCGGATAAATCTCTGACCGCAGCGAACGCTCGGCATCCAGCAGCAGGCTCCCCTGGCCGCCACAGGTGATGATCACCGAATTCGCTCCCGCTTCCCGGAACGCCTCGGCCTGTTTCAGCGGGTCTGTCTCTCCTGTGATCAGTTCCCCCTCATCATTATTAGGCAGGAAATAATCGCTTAAAGGCAGAACCGGCTTCAGCATCGACCAGTAATCCGCTGCCTTCGGCGTCACCACATCCAGCACTGTAATTACTCCTGCAGAGCGGGCCACCTCGAACATGCGGGCGACATTCTCGGGCGAAAGCTCTTCCGACAGACAGTAACCTCCCAGGTACAGAATGCGACAGGAGCGAATCTGCTCCTCCGTGACCGTCTCACCGGTAAACAGGGAATTCGCAGCAACCGAATGAATAAACCGGCGATCCTCACCCTGCACATTAATCACGAACGAACCGCTGGTCGGTAGCGTATCCGACTTCATGATGTACTCGCAGTGCACGCCCGAAGCAGCCAGACTCTCTTCCACGTACTGTCCGAAAACGTCCTGCCCCACAATCCCGGCGATCGCAGCCCGGCGATCCAGTCGTGCCAGGTCCGCGGCGACGTTCGATGCACAGCCGCCAATCGTCAGACTCATTTCGTCTGTCAGTACCAGCTCGCCCGGACGGGGCATATGGTCGATGGCCTTGCACACATGGTCTGCGACGATGATCCCCGCACACAAACAGTCATACCTGGGAGACGACATGAGGATGTCCTTCTAAAGCGCTTCGAAATCTGTGAAATCAGGATGTGTTGCTTATTATGCGGAAGGGGATCAGGAGATCAACACCTAACTGGAATGCAGATGCACAGATTTCATGCTCTGTTCCGAGTCGATCGGCTGGGTGGGACGCACACTCTGTTCGGCCGCGTCTTCCGGGCCGTCGGTCGATTTGGAACGACGCAGGTGTTTCAGCAGTCGCAGCATGATGGGGTAGGTAATCAGGCCGAAGAACGTGCCGACCACCAGCGAGCCGATAATCAACGGCGACCCGACTTCCAGCAGCAGCTGCTTCACCGTTTCCCACCAGCCGCTGAATCCCTCGAACTCCAGAATCCGGGCGAAGTCCTTCTGCGTCAACGAACCACCTACGAACAACGTACCCACCTTATAATCAAACCAGTAGATTGGCACGATGGTCAACGGATTCGAAATGTAGACGGTAATCAGCGACGCGACCTGGTTGAACCGGAACAGCGGACGCGTCAGAAATGCGACACAGACCACCAGCAACATCTGAATGCCCACCGTCGGCGTCAACGCGATAAACATCCCGATCGCGGTTCCCAGGGCAATCGAGTGGGCACTGTCATCCAGCATGAGAATCGAGCGCAAGAGCACTCGCGGGTTCAGGGTCCAGGCTGGTTTGGCAGATGACATAGAATTTCAACAGGCTGCTTGAGGTCGCGTGATCTAAAAACTTGTTCAGAGAACTTTTACAGTCATTTGGATTAGTATATCGGCACAGTTCTGGCAAAATTCCGCAGGTTTATTAAACCTTCAACTTAGGCCGGTCATACCGTTCGATTCGGCTATCCGAATCAAGACGCTTGTAAGTTCTCTCACTTCTGGGGGTGGGACAACGACCCTTTCGGGTTAACGTTTATGTATTTTAGTTAAGGTTTTTCAAATTAGGCAACTCAAATTAACGCCCCAATTCGCACCCCGGCGGAAGATCGTCCCTAAGTCGTGACCGGGCCACAGCATCGGAATTCAGGTGAACAATCATCAGCATTGACTACGACACAACTCTCCCATCACAACAGATGAAAATCAGTGTAGATTTGAATTCCGCTCCGGAAATGGGTATGAAAGTGAGATAAGCGCTTTCTTTATTGATCATTTTCATTTCTGATTCATATTGTCTCCTTCAGGATCTCCTGAATACAGTGCACAACGGAAACCCGCTGATGGTAGAAAATCTGGAAATCTTCGATGTAGAACAGGCAGGCCCTAATCTGGTAGTCACTCCCCTCGGATCGACCCTGCAGTTCCAGTACAGCAACGTTCAGGTCGAAGCCAACAAGGTACTCAGGCTCTTTGACGCCCCTGAGATCAAAAATGTCATCATTGACCTCTCCCGCGTCGACTATCTCGATTCGATTATCATCGGCTCGCTGATCCGCCTCCTGCAACGGGCTCGGCAGACCGGCGGTCAGGCCGTCTTCTGTAACGCCTGCGAGAACATGCAGAATATTCTCAAGTGCATCAAAATCGGCAGCCTCTGGCCGCTGTTCGATACCCGGGACGAAGCGATCGCCGCTGTCACTCCCGCTGCGTAATTGTTCGATTTCTTGTCTGGAAATGAGTTGGGAATGCTGCCGTTCACTGCCGAGGATCTGAAAGCTGTTCGAACGGAAACGTTCATCGAACACCTCGATTATTTCGAGAGCCTCGCTTCCACCAATTCCTGGGCCCTGAACACGCACTGCACACCCTCCCCGGCCGCCCGCGATACCAGCCTGCCCGCCCTCGTCCTCACCGGCAATCAAACCGCCGGCCGTGGTCGAGGCAACAATGCCTGGTGGTCCACTGAAGGAGGACTCACATTCTCCCTTGTCGTCGATGCCAGCCAGCTCGGCATCCCGCTCCAGCAGCAGCCCCTGATTGCGTTGGCAACCGGCCTGGCCGTTTGTGAAACACTCGAGAAACAGGCCCCCGCACATCGGCTCCAACTCAAGTGGCCTAATGATATCTTCCTCGCAGGCAAAAAGATCTGTGGCATTCTGGTTGAAACCACTGCCAGTCAACCCGGCCGCATTGTCATCGGCGTGGGCGTCAATCTCAATAACTCGTTCCTCTCCGCCGAAGCCGAACTGCAGTCGCGAGGTACCTCGCTCTACGAAACGACCGGACAGAAGTTCCCACTCGCCTCCACGCTGATCGATCTCATCAACGCCATCGAAAACCGGCTCTACGATGTCGCGGGTGACCGCGGCGAACTCATGCCCGCCTGGCGACAATACTGCCTGCTCACCGGACGAGACATTCGCATTAACACCGGACGCGAAATCCGGGAAGGCACCTGCCTCGAAGTCGACGACGAAGGTTACCTGATCCTGCAGACCGAGACCGGCCGCGAACGCATTATCAGCGGCACCATCGAACACTTTTAAAGAATCGCCTCCGCCATGAAAAAACTTCTCATCTATCCCGCCATCGACGCCAGACGACTCACCCGCCTCGAGAGCATTTCGAACGAACTCGAAGTCGTCAACGCGCAGAATCTGGATGAAGCGCTGACCGAAATCAAAGATGCCCACGCTTTCTTCGGCAAGATCACTCCCGAACTGCTGGCCGCGGCTGAAAAACTGGAATGGGTGCAGTCCCCCACTGCCAGCCTGGAACACTACATTTTTCCCGAACTGGCCGACCACCCCTGCCAGCTCACAAACATGCGCGGCCTGTTCTACGATGTCATCGCCGACCATGTGCTCGGCTTCGTGCTCTGCTTCGCCCGCAACCTGCATCGCTACATTCGTCAACAGTCCCATTCGGTCTGGCAACCCATCGGCGGCACTGCGGGAAAACCCGACTTCGTCACCGGACCGGGGCAGGTCAGCGAAGTCGACCGCAGCCACATGCACCTCTCGGACTGCACCCTGGGCGTAGTCGGTGCCGGCTCGATCGGTTCCGAAGTCTGCCACCGCGCAGCCGCCTTCGGCATGCGAGTCTGCGCCGTCGATCCCCTCATCCGTGAAGTTCCCGGCGCCGTCGATGAAGTCTGGGACCTCGATCGGCTCAAAGATCTGCTCACCATCAGCGACTTCGTCGTCATCGCAGCGCCGCATACACCGCAGACCGAAAAACTGTTCCGCACGCCCCAGTTCCAGCAGATGAAGAACTCCGGATACCTGATCAACATCGGCCGCGGCGCGATCGTCGATCTGCAGGACCTGACCATCGCACTGCAGAAAGGCGACATCGCTGGAGCCGGTCTGGATGTTTTCGAAGTCGAACCCCTGCCCGCAGACCATCCCCTCTGGCAGATGGAGAACGTCATCATTACACCGCACATCGCCGCCGCTTCGACGCGCGTCCCCGAAAGACACCTGGAAACGCTGCTGGAGAACATCCGCTGTTTCATCAACGGCCAGCCCTTCATCACTCTGGCCAACAAACGGCTCTGGTTCTGAATGAATTCGACTGCACAGCGAACCACCCTGTGGTTTCAGGCAGTGCTCCTGCTGACTGCTGAAGAAACTGCCCTTGATCGACGTCTGCCGAAGCGTATGCTCTTCTCTTCTGGCTCGCGCGCGAGGCAGCTCAGCGTGCACCGGAACACGAGACACCACTGATGCAAAGACACCTGAATCCGCACCGCTTTTCACCAGATTTTCACGAGAGCAATCAGAACACATGCGAAATGTTCCCCCCATCTTGTTCAGGGCAGACCAGGACAGACTCCGGTCAGACAGGGACAAAATCCAGGTCACACCAGGACAAAATCCGGCCACATCGGGACAAAATTCTGTCTTGACCTCCCGGTGCCTTTCGACAGAATCAGACCCATGATCAAAACCGGATGTAGGGGCAGAGCCTGTGTGCCTGCCCGCCTGGCGACCTTCCACTCGAAACAACTTCCAATGGACATCCATTAACAATTCCCCCCTGAGCGGCAAGACGCCCGGTAGCGTTTATTAAATAGTTTTCTACGTGATCATGAGGTCGACAGCGTCAGCTATGTAAGTATCCACCGTGGCCGAAGGTATGCTGTTACTCTTGTTTTCAGGACTTCAACAGCAGAAAAGAAAATGAGCCGCAGCGCATTAGCCCGGGTTGAAACGTCTTAGGTATGAATCGTTCGAATTCAGAAACGCGACACGGCCACAGACAACGCGATCCGCAAATAGCACAAAGAGAAATCCTACGCATCGGCACCAGCGAGGACAGAGAAAATAAAACCAGTGCTGATCCAACACCAGTGAAAAGCAATGATCGCGCGCAGTGTTTAATGAACAACGCGCCGGGTGGTCTCGGATACAATCCGAGATTGCTGCAGGCAACAGGAGATCACAGCACCGGGTGCCACAGTTGGCTTGTCCAACTGTGCTCGTCCAATGCCCTATCACACTCACCCACCGTGAGCGGCAAGGCGCCAGGTAGCGTTTATTAAATAGTTTTCTACGTGATCATAAGGTCGACAGCGTTAGCTATGTAAGTATCCTCCGTGGCCGAGGGTATGCTGTTACTTTTGTTTTCAGGACTTCAACAGCAGAAAAGAAAATGAGCCGCAGGGCATTAGCCCCGGTTGAAACGTCTTTGGTATAAATCATCCGAATTAAGAAACGCTACCTGGCCGCCGGCAAAAAGGAAGACGCAGATCCCAAAATCAGCAGCGAGCGCTATTCCACTCACAGCACCAGGGTAGGCCCGAATAAAATTCGGGCCGAGCGCAGCGAGCAGGAAAGCGACAGTGCAACAGTCCGATTTCAAGAAAAAAACCAACCAGAATTAGTAGGGGCGGTACCTGTGTGTCCGCCCGCCTGGCAAAGATCAACCGGGCATTACCATTTCCAATGGTTCAAGTTCCGAACGCAAATAATAGATAGCCCCGAAAACAAATCGCGCCATTCGTAACCCAGGCATTTTACCAGACCACCATTGAACCCCGCAGATGAAAACAGTTAACCTGTTGATATGGGCATTGATCTTGTGGAAATCTATATGGAGCTCGCCGACCACTTCGGCATCGAAGAAGAAACGTTGGTGCAACAGGACGCCGTCACCGTCCAGAACCTGGTCAACAACATCCTGACCAGACTCACTGCACAGCAATCCCAGCCCCCCGCCGAACTCCCCTCCCGGTCCGAGGTTCAGTCCACCCTGCTTACCATCATCACCCGCGTCACAGGCCACCCGGAATCCGAAATATTACCAGGCACCAGACTGATCGATCTCTGTGACTGAAAAGAGTACTGTGATTTCCCATGAGTACTCAGCCACCTGAATTTTTCGTGCCTTTCGCGTCTTTCGTGGTAGCAAAAACAAAGTTTCTCCAGTGAGCAGAAAAGGTTTCAGCAGCTGTTTTCAGGGTTGAAGATGACCCCATGCTTTTGGGCTCGCTCGCTGACGATTATTTTCAATTCTGTAAAAACGGTAAAATCACCACGTAAAATATCTTCAGCATTTGATTGTATTACATTTTGGAACGAGTTGAGTGTTGAGTTTAATGATTCCTTTATGAAACCCAGCGAGTGAATGGTCTCACTTCCAGAACGGTTCCTTAAGGACAATAAATCAAGAATGTCATAGAACTCATTCGAATTGATTCTGGTTCCGTCCTTTCTGGTGGGTTCAAAATCTCCTTCTGGAAGACGGTATAAGAATCCACTGATACAGTTTTCTCTCAATTCATATTCAAATAAGATTCCAGTGGTATCGTTTTTTGCAAAAGCCTTGGGGGTGCATTCTGAACCGCAAGCATAAAAACACTCAAATCCATACTTGTGTTTTGTGGATTCAAACTCCTCGTTGCATACTTTTGACAAATTTTCATGATCAAACATGGACAGCGACAACCTCGGCTTTTAATGAAACAAAACAGAAACGGTGCCAGATGGCTTTAACAGGTTCCATAAAGTACTCACTCACTTTTCCGAAACAACAGTACCCGCTGCCAGTCAGTGCTGCATGCTTTCGCACGGTGAATCACGTCAGCGTCAGGCAACGCCCGGTGCCACAGTTGGCTTGTCCAAGTGTGCTCATCCAATGCCCTATCACACTCACCCACCGTGAGCGGCAAGGCGCTTGGTAGCGTTTATTTAATAGTTTTCTACGTGATCATAAGGTCGACAGCGTTAGCTATGTAAGTATCCACTGTGGCCGAGGGTATGCTGACCTGGCCCCCTTAACCGCGTCCAGAACTTGATATACTAATCAGGATTCTGGCCCAATTGAGGAGGAGGCAACATGCCCACCAAACGTCATTCATCCGAACAGATCATTTCAAAACTCCGGGAAGCGGAGGTCCA
>NZ_JAVJSQ010000045.1 GCF_040219335.1 Gimesia sp.
CACACTGCTGGACGGCAGCCTGCTGGCCGGTTCCGGCAGCGACGCCTTTGGTCAGATGGATCTGCTGACAGTCGTAATGCACGAGCTGGGTCACACGCTGGGTCTGGAAGATCTGGACTCAGACGGTACCCTGATGAGCGATTCGCTGGACGTCTCCGAACGTCGCCTGCCGAGTGCAGACGATCTCGACGACTTCTTCAGCGGCATCGCCGGCGGAGACAACCCGCTGCTGGACTGATTAAAACAGTCCCGCTACAAACAGTCCCGACAGTCCCCCGGAAACCCAAGGTTTCCGGGGGACTGTTTTTATTGGTGTGGGGGATAGCCGTGCTGAATTATCTGACGTCACAAATTGTGATCGTGCAGTAAAGCACTGCTGCCAGGAAACGGATCTGCTTTAATCATCCGTTCGTCTGTTTTTCTCATTGTTTTATGACTTGTAAATCATGTATGTTAAGTTATTGAAACCAATGTCAGATATTCAATCTGCATGGAGAGACAGGGCCCATCAGGTTCGCGACCTGGCACATCATCAATACAGGGAAAATCCCATCAGGGAATCTACGGGGCTATCCTCTATACATTGCAGAGCGGAGTGAATGAGATGTTTCTGACCCACTGGCTGCAGGCGATTTCAGCGCGTTCATCTACTCGCCCGTCAGTTCGCCGCCGTCATCGCCGGAACTTACGTCAGACAGTGACTGATTCTTCTGCCCGGCAGATCCATTGCATTGAGCTACTGGAAGACCGAACTCTCTTGACCAGTCTGTTTCAGGGGGAACTTCTACCTGATGCTGCACTCGCTCCTTTAGATACGGATCAGTCAGGTTCCGCGGTTGCGGTTTCCGGGGGCTGGCTGGTAGTAGGCACCCCCAATGCAGATCCAGCGGGAATCGATAATGCGGGAGCCGTCACCCTGTATACCCGCAATGACTCAGGGACGCCCGCAGATCAGACCGATGACAGCTGGGACTATCATTCGACGCTCGTTTCACCTCGTGCAGATAATACAGACCAGGATCTGTTCGGAACGTCGGTCGCCATTGATGGTGATACACTGCTGATCGGTGCGATCGGAGCAGACGAGGGAGATACCTTTGGTTCGGCCTATCTTTTCAGACGTAATGAACAGGGGACTGCCTCAAATCTGAGTGATGATACCTGGGACGCGCTGGCGACCCTCGCGCGTCCTGTAGCATTGGCGAACGATGCGGCGGAAGACTTTGGACTGGCTGTGGACCTCAAAGGCAATACTGCTGTAGTGGGGGCACAACTGGATTCGTATGGGGCTGCTGCGTCGTCAGGTGCCGTCTATGTCTTCACGACAGACGATGATTGGGCGACGTTCTCCGTCGATCAACTGAAAGCCGGTGATGCTTCTGCTGATGCCTGGCTGGGGTCAGCCGTGGCGATCAGTCAGGATGAAACGACTATCATCGCAGGTGCGGTGCAGGACCAGGGCAAGGGAGCCGCTTATCTGTTCGAACGCAGTACGAATGGTGCAGGCGTTGCGGATGATACCTGGGGAGAGATCAAGAAACTGTCGGGAACCACCGGTTCCGATCTGGGCAGCGCTGTTGATATTGATGATCGCTATGCCGCCGTTGGTGCAGCCGGCGATACGTATGGTGGATCGGTGTCGATTCTGGACGGCGCACAAAACTGGAATATCGTCGAGAAACTGCGTGCCAGCGAATATCCCAATTCGACGGACTCAGGTGGATTCGGAGCGGCTGTCTCCATTGCCGATATGAGCCTGGTCGTGGGAGATCCTCTGAGCAATGGGAGCACTGGGGCGGCATACCTGTTTGAGGGTTCGTTCAGCTGGAGTACGGCTGTAGAGGAGTCACTGATTGCTGCCGATACTGAAACCGGCAGTAGCTATGGTTCCGCGATCGCCATTGACGGAGAGACAATTGTCAGTGGTGCACCGCTGCACGACCATGGTGCAACCGATACCGGTAGCGCCTATGTATTTGGTTTTCCTCCCGTGATTGACTTTATTACCCAGATCGTGAATGGCGATTTGCTGATCGATCATCAGACGGTCTCCGATTCGATCCTGTCGATGACGATCAGTGGGGGGCAGCTGATCGTGAGCGTGGTTGACAATCTGATCACAGCGCCGGTTGGCGGAGAACAGATCGATGCGCAGACGATTGCCGTGTCGTTATCCATGCTGACGGGCAGCACCATTTATCTGACAGGGGGAGCAGGAAACGAACAGGTCACCCTGGATACATCCCTCGCTGCAGCTGGACTTAGAATTGACTACGATGGCGATGATGGCTCGGGTGATGATACGATTATCCTGAGCGGGGCTGCAGACTCCCTTTCCTCCTGGATGGGGGGATCTCAATCAGGCTGGGTGCGTTTGAATGAATTCGACCTGGATTTTCTATCCTACTCCCGGCAGGATCAGATGATCTGGGATGTGGCGACGGTCCACCTGGATCTGAATTATGACAATGACACACAGACGATTGATTTTAACGCGGATGCAAGTGGTGGATTTCAGGTGATCTCCGGTTCCGGTCCGGAATTGAGGGTCTTGCAGGTTCCTTCCACAACCCTGACCTTGAACAGCGGTGCCGGGCTGGATTATGTCAACATCAATTCCGTGGGACAGGATGCGACTGCCGACCTGATCATTACCGAAACGCGCGGCGATGACTGGGTTGAATTCGGAAACTCGCTTGACCTGGGCAGTGGTGATCTGGAGCTGCACGTCAATCGAGCCACTTTTGGTGAGAGTATCACGACCACCGGAAACGTACATATCGAAGCCGCTTCGATTTTTACAGATAGCACAACTCCGCTGAATACCGGCGGTGGAAATATTTACTTTGAGTCGACTGGTCTCAACCTGGGCGAGATCATCACGACAGGAGATGTCTGGATCGATGCCAGCGCTTCCATTATCGATACTAATGGCTCCAGTAATAACATTACGGCTGCACGGGCAGTGATCCTGAGTGGATCTTCGACGAATTCAATGGAGACTCAGGTGGGTTATCTCGAGGTTGCCACTGTAGGCTTTGTGCAGGTTCAAAACACAGGGGACCTCGTGATCGGGGATGCGGGTGACCTGACCGGGATTTACGCCAGGGACAGTACCATTTATGTCAATACAACGGGTTCACTGGATGTCCGGGAATCGATTCAGACGGGGACCTCACTCAGTCTCTACGCCGGCGGGGATATTATCATTCGGGCTGGCGTGATTGTGAAATCGGAGGACAGTTCGTTTGGTGTGAGCCTCGTTGCAGACGATGATATTCTGGTGGAAGAAGGAGCCCAGTTGATCGCGCTGACCGGTGGCGTGGGACTGGAAGCTAAGAACATGGTCGCGGACAATGCGAATATTGCCGTCGCACTGTGGGGACAGACTCATTCTGCAGACGGCACCGCCGTTTATGGCGGCGTCAATTCAGATGCTTTTTACATCACTCCCAGTCTCGAGTCCGAAATTACCGTCAATGGGTTATCGCAGGCGAGTCCCGGTGACACGCTCTTTTATAATGAACCGATCGACGGAGCCTATCTTGATTACGACAGTGAGAATGCGCGGCTGGATTATGGAGGCGGATATCAGAGTATCTATATCACAGGCATCGAAAACCTGGAAGCGGGATTCAGTGTGCCTGACCCCGCGCATCTGATGATCAAGGGGACTTCAGGCGACGATTTGCTGACCATTACTGCCAGCGATAATAATTCTGGTTCCTACCAGTTGAACGCTGGTCCTGTCGTCAACTTTTTCAGTATCTCATCCCTGGAGTTCTACGGATTTGAAGGGGACGATCAGCTGATCATCAACAATCCCTCGGGCGGCGTCTTTGTACTGGAGAATGGAATCTACTTTGACGGCGGTGAGGGTGGAGAGACCAGTGGCGACCGTCTGGAAATATCAGGCGGCGTTGCAGTCGCGGAAACGCATCATTTTCTGGATGAAAGTCAGGGACGGGTCTTCTTTAATGCCGACACCCGACCCGCGATTCAGTACGCCGGACTGGAACAGCCCCTGGATTCGACAGTGAGCGTGGATCGACTCTCGCTTAGTTTCAGTGGTGTCAGCACCCTGAGTGAAGCTGGAGTCGACGAACTGACCTATGAGTCGGATGTCAGTCAACTGGGGACCTTCCTGAATCCTTCCTTGAGTCTGACGGTCAACAGCGGGAACTGGAACAGCGGACTCACTTCCGAGATTACGATCGATTCTCTGGGAGGGAATTTCAGCGCCGATCTAAATCTGGGGCAGGGGGTAGGGACAGAAACGGTTTCCCTCGGAGCTGGTCTGGATCTGGATCAGGGAAATCTGCTCAGTCTGGCTGATACGACACGAATCACTGGCGCCATTATTCTGGATGGTGATGTCGAAGTTGTCTCCAGTATTTTGAGTTTCACCACCTCTGACAGCAGTATCGACGCGGGTTCGGGGAATATTCATCTTGAATCCTCAACCTCCTGGTCAACGGGCCAGCTGACGACCACCGGTGATGTGAACTTGATCGCGGGCAATGGTCATCTGAGCCTGCTGAATTCCACTGTGAACTCGATTACCGCAGGACTGCTGGAGCTTACTGCCGAACAGGGATCGATCCTTAACATGACAACCGACGTCGATCAGTTAGTCGCGGCGGCGAAAGGAGTCGTCAGAGTCAGGAATACGGGGGATCTGATTCTCGGTTCCGCAGCTGCTCAGACCGCCTGGAAAGGGATTCGTTCTGCCACCAGCATTATCGATATAGAGAGTGAGGGGGGCATCGATATCCACGAGTCGCTGTCTGCCGGGATAGGAATATTACTGGCCAGTGTGGATGGCGATCCGGGCAGCCTGGCGGATGACCTGACTGTTCGGTCTGGTGTAAAAATCGAAGTAGCTAACGGGTCCATCACATTTAATACCGCAGATGATATTCTCATCGAGGCCGGAGCACAGCTCGTGGCTGGGAACTCGTCGATCGCGTTAAATCTAAGCTCTATTACCACTGACTTTCAGGGGGGCGAACTGGCACTGTTCGGTCAGCTCTCAGCGGTGAATGGCGCTCAACTGACCGGGAGTGTGTTCGCAGATACGTTTCATCTCTCTGCCAGTTCTGCGACGGAGATTACCGTCAATGGAGAGAGTCCTGCTGCACCAACTTCCCCTGCTGATTCGCTCTATTATTACTCATCACCGGGAGCCGTTCCCGAAGTGACCCCCAGTGGTACTGACAGTGGGACCATTTCGTTTACCGGCGGACTGGAAACGATTAATTATTCCGAGATGGAAGATGTCAACCTGCAGGGGGGGCTCTGGGTAGAAGGTACTGAGGGCGATGATGAGTTGACGGTCTTAGCGACGGGACCTGACAGTGGTACTTTTCAATTCAACGGCGGCTCTGTTGTCAGTTTTACCTCTTTGACACAACTGGTCTTTGCAGGGGGGGAAGGGGATGACCTCCTGAGTATTCACAACCCGGATGGCGGTCTGTTTACTCCAGCTGAGGGGATTCTGTTTGACGGAGGTTCCGGGGGAGAGACCAGCGGCGATGCACTGGAAATTCTGGGCGGGGCCGCCTCGACGGTTGAGCATCGATTCATCGATGAGAGTTCCGGCAGCATTCTCTACAATGGCAGTGCCACGCAGACAATCACCTATACCGGGCTGGAACCGATTCTGGATACGATTGAAACGCAAAACCGGAGCTTCAGCTTTACCGGAGCGGATGAGACGATTACGTTGTCTGATGACGGTGTGGCTGGGGACAGTCTTTCAATGATTGATTCTACCCTGGGGGAATCGGTCACGTTTCTCAATCCTGCGAATGTACTGGCGATTCAGACCCAGGCCGCTGGCGGTACCGGTGTGGATACCGTCGATCTCAATGGTCTAGACAGTAACTTCAGTGCTGACCTGTTTGTGACTCCAGGCAGTGATGATGCGGTCAATGTCGGCAATCTGGATCTGGGGGCCGGCGATCTGACGCTCTCGGGAATCGTGAGTTTCAATGGCGCCTTTACCACGACGGGAGGTGTGATTGGCGAATCCGCCGGCGATCTGACATTTGCAGCCGGAGGCAGTCTCAGTGCAGGAGTGGATAGTGTTGAGCTGTTCGCAGAGTCGAATCTGTATCTGGGGTCGATTACGACGCCGAACCAGATTCAACTGACAGCGAGCAACGGTTCAATTATCGATGCCAACGGTGCTGCGGAAAATCTGAATGGATACCTGGTGACGCTGATTGCCTCCGGTGGGATTGGTGCAGGGGATGCGCTGGAATCGAGTATCGTGGGTCTGCAGGCGAATTCCGGTGGAGGATTCTCACTGGAGAATACCGGTATGCTGTTTCTTGGTTTCTCTGGTGGGATCGACGGCGTAACGACGAACGGAACGACCCGCATTACTTCGACTGACAACATGACAGTCTACGAATCGGTGACTGTCGCGGGAGGTTTGCTGCAGCTGGAAAATACCGGTGGAGATTTTCTCCTGCAGAACTCTGCTACTATTTCGAATACGGGAGCCTCCGGTATCGACATTGATTCGGCCGGGAGTATCACTTTGGTCGAGGGGACGCGGATTGAGAGTAGTGGAGCGGGCCTGATCGACGTGCAATCAGTCAACGATCTGTTCGTCGCGAACCTGAAAACCTCCGGTACAGTGCAACTGACTTCAACAGCGGGTGCCATTCGCGATAATCTCCCCGGTGAAGGCCCCCTGGTTGAAAGTGAGACGTTGATATTACAGGCCGCAACCGGCATCGGCGGTGCAGGGACTCTGGACCTGGATACCGAAGTCAACAGCATCACTGCCCACGCAACCCAGGGACCGATCATGATCGACAATTTTGGTGAACTGTTTGTGCAGCTTCCCGAGTTACTCGATCTGGTGCTTGATGAGGATGCGCTGGAGCAGACCATCGATCTGTCTCAGATCACGACCGCGGGGGGAAATTCTCAGCCGTTAACAGTGGTCGCACAGAGTAGTCAGCCTTCGCTGATCCCAGACCCGCAGGTGAACTTTGCCGTGGCTGATACGACCGCCGACCTGGTATTTACGCCGATCGCGAATCAGAGTGGAGTTGCGACAATCACGCTTGTCATATCTGACGGAGGCACCGATTATTCCACAGAGACGACCGGCGATAACCGCACGATTTACCTCACGTTCGATGTGACGGTCAACTCTCTGAATGACGACCCTGAACTGGATTCTGTCCCTGATCTGTTACTGCTCAAAAATGCGTCCGAGCAGACGGTGAACCTGAGCGGTATTTCTGCGGGAGGAGGCGAAGCACAGCCGATACGCGTGACAGCTCAGAGTAGCTTACCAGGGCTGATTGCAGATCCCGTGGTGAATTACTCCTCTGACGATGCGACCGGCAGCCTGGTCTTTACCCCGATCGCTGACCAGACTGGAACAGCGACGATCACTGTCACCGTCGAAGATGGGGGCCTGGACAAAAATCTGTTGACGACGGAAGACAATGCCACGATCACGCGAACCTTTGATGTCGTCGTGCAGGAATTCGAAACACTCTCGATGCGAGTGGTCGAAACGCCCACCTCGGTCGATAGCCAGGGGGAAGCGGCGACACTCCCGGATCACCAGAATGGGATCAGTGAGTGGAAAACCTACTGGGTGGAATTCTGGGTGAATACCATTGATGTTGCCAGCCTGGGGATTGAGACGGTCTCGCTTGATCTGAATTATCAGACTGATTTTACTACCGCGACGGACATTGAATACGGTACTGCGTTTTCCCAAAACCAGACCGGGACGATCGATGATCTGACTGGTCAGGTTGCCAGTCTCTCTGCGACCGTTGATACGAACGATCTGGGTATCGACGGGCAGCTGTTGTTTGCCCGGATCCGCTTTGATTCACTTGCCGATGATCAGGTACTGCTGGACCTGGAGGGGCAAAGTATCGGGCCGCATGACCTGGGACTGCAGATACATTCTCCACAGATCACGCTGGGAAGTGGACGCATCAGCCAGACGCCGATCATCGATTCCCCCGGCGCCTCTATCTGGGCGAATCCCTACGATCTGAATGATGATGACCGGATCAGTTTTCGAGATCTGCTGCTGTTTGCGAGCGTGTATAACAGTGTGCCCGCAGAATCCAGTTCGGAATACGCCTGGTTCAGTGACATCAATCAGAATCAGCGGGTGGATTTCAAGGACCTGATCTTTCTGGCCTCGAATTACAACAAGACAAAACTATCACAGACAAATATTATCTACCCGACTAATTATCCGGATGCCTGGAATCAGAATTTACAGGTTGCGCTCGTCCCTCAGACCACTCCAGAGGCTGCTCCATTGACTCAGTCGCAGGCGGATACGATGTTGCAGACCGCTGTTCTGGAAGTCAGCCCGACTGTTTCAAGTGCAGAGCAACAGAAGCTGGTGGATGTCAAAGTGGAAGTAGTCGATCTGGAAGGGAGTACGCTGGGACGGGTGGTCGGCGATACGATTTATATCGACGTGAATGCCGCCGGTTATGGCTGGTTTGTTGATATGACACCCCTGGATCACAGCGAGTATACCTACGACAGTCAGTTATCATTAATCGCATTACCGGGCAGTGAAGCTGCAGGTCTGATTGATCTCTGGACGGTGATTCGTCACGAGCTGGGCCACCTGCTGGGGGCAGAGCATACCGACGAGGGGCTGATGGCAGAGACACTGGATCCGGGTGTGCGGAAATTAGCTGAGTCGTATGCAGAGACCGATCAGTTCTTTGGTTCGCTGGAAGACGAGACCGAACTGCTTTCGTTTTAGCATTCCCCCGGTGAGAGCTGTAGAAACTTTACTGGAACCCTGTTTGTCAGGGGGCGATCATCCTTCTGGACCCGGTGTCACTGATCAACTGAGGATATCCAGGATCGGCTTACCGCGATCAATTTCCAGACGTTTTCGGCCGGGGATGTCGAGCCGCGTGGGGTCGAGACCGAGCAGGTGATACAGGGTGGCATGAATGTCGGTGACATAGTGCGGCGATTCGACGGCGTGGAAGCCGAGTTCGTCGGTTGCCCCATGCACGTAGCCCCGCTTGACGCCCGCACCGGCAAACCAGATGGTGAAACCGTGAGGATGATGATCGCGGCCGCTGGGCATTTTGGTACTTCCCCGGGTTTCCACCGCAGGGGTCCGGCCGAACTCGGTGCAGAAGACGACAACGGTATCATCCAGCATTCCGCGGCGTTTGAGGTCTTTGAGCAGACCTGCGACCGGTTTATCGACGCGTTTGCAGGACCGGGTGTGATTCTCTTTGAGTTTCTGATGCGAGTCCCATTCGCCGTAGCCACTTAAGTAGACCTGGGTGAACCGGACGCCCCGTTCCGCCAGACGACGTGCTGCCAGCAGGCGTTTGCCATAGATCGAAGTTTCGTTCTCATCGATGCCGTACAGGCGTTGTGTTTCTTTTGTCTCTGTGTCTAGATTCAGGGCTTCAGGAACGGAGCGCTGCATGCGAAACGCGAGTTCGTATGAGTTGATTCGCGCCCGGAGCTTCTCGTCGTTTGGGTACTCGACAGACGAGATGCGATTGAGTTCGTTGATCAGCGCGTACTGATTGGCCTGTTCTTTTTCGAGCACCGTCTGGGGACGCGCACCAAAGGGGAGCGAATTGTTCGGGTCGAGCGAGAATTCCACGCCCATGTATTTGGGTCCCAGATAGTCGGGACTGAAGTTTTCTTTGACGCGGGTGTCGGTGTATGAGCCCAGGAAAACATATTCCGGCAGATTCTGATTCAGGCTGCCCAGACCATAACTCAGCCAGGATCCGACGACCGGTTGTTTCTGATCCAGTTTGTGACGCCCGTGATGAATCTGGAACTCGGCGGCGTGGTCATTATCGGTGGTATACATTGAACGCACAAACGAGATGTCATCGATACAGGTTGCCAGGTGGGGCCACCAGTCGGTGATCTCAATTCCGGACTCCCCCTGTTTGCGAAAGCCGACCTGCATCGGCATGATTTTGTCATGTTCCCGTTTGACCTGCACCACCGAACGGGCCCGCTCCTGATAGCGCGGATCCTGAAACGGGTCGGGATAGACGGTGTCGGCGTAGGTCTTTCCGCCGTATTTGTTCAATTCCGGTTTCGGGTCGAAGGTCTCCATCTGGCTGTAACCACCAGAGAGAAAGATCCAGATCACCGACTTGGCCCGCGGTGTGAAATGCGGTCCCTGGGTGACCGCTCCCGAACTTGTGCTGGCGGCCTGCCCGGAGCCTTCGCGGTTCAACAGCATACTTAAAGCCATGCCGGTGGCTCCATAACCGAGGTCGGATAGGAACGTTCTGCGCTGGATCTGGCCGCACGGGGGCTGCATGGTTGTCAGGTCTGATTGCATAGTGTTGTCCTGCCTGTCAGGTTTGCAGACGCGGTTTTAACGGATGGTTACAAAATCATTATGGTTGAACAGCGCCTGTACCAGGCTTTCCCGGGCGCGGGCCGCTGGATCGGCAGCGGGTTGTTCAAAGGGTTTATTCTGATCTGCGGGTTTCTGGTTCGTCGCTTGAGGAGCTTTTTGGAACAGGGTCTGTTGCTGTTCCAGGAAACGGAGTGCAGCGGCCTGCTCACGCTGATTGGGGGCGCGGGCGAGAATCAGCTCAAATGCATTCCTGATAAAATCGAGTTCCTGTTCCGACGGGCTTTTCTCTGTAAGTTGTGCCTGCTCTGACCAGAGACGCGCCGCGATTCGACGCCCCTGTTTGAGTGCCAGCTGGCTGTTAGTTAACGCAAGTGCCTGCTGGGGCCGGACCGTGGTCTGCCTGCGGTAACAGTCGGTGGAACTGGGACCGTCAAACAGAGCCAGGAATTCCATCTTCGCTTCGCCATGATAGGAGTAGTAAAGACTGCGACGGTTCGTGGTGAGTCCCTGGTCCTGCTCGATCTCCTGTCCGAACATGGTCGTGTCCAGGTCATCCGCGAGATAAAACAGGCTGTCACGGACGACTTCCGCTTCCATTCTATGCAGGGGGAATTTCCAGAGCAGTCGATTGTCGCGGTCCGCGGTCAGATTTGGGTGTCCGGCTGAGACTCCTTTCGAACTTCGCTGGTACGCGTCGCTGCTGAGAATCAGGCGATGAATGTGTTTCATTTTCCAGTCATGCGCCATGAATTCCGCAGCGAGCCAGTCAATGAGCTGTGGATGCGTGGGCTGGGTACCACTGCGTCCAAAGTTATAGACCGAATCGACCAGTGGCTGTCCGAAGTGCCTCATCCAGATGTGATTGACGGCGACCCTCGCTGTGAGCGGATTACCGGGGCTCGTGATCCACTGCGCCAGGGCGGCTCTCCTGCCCGAACTCTGTTGGGGGAAGATCCGGCTCAGGGGAGCGAAGTCTATCGACTGTGCATCCCGCCGTTTTTCCGCGGCTGCCAGCGCGGTCCGGGCCTGCGTGAGCTGTTGTTGTGCGTCCTGAATCTGTTTAGTGCGCGTTTTCTCAGTCTCGGGGAGCAACTGAGCGGTGTGCAGTTTTAATGCAGCGGCTGCGACCTGCTGCTGAGCGGCACTTCGTTTCGCGTTCCATTCCGCCTGGCTGGCAGCACGCGCCAGGGAATCGGCTTCCGGCGACTCATCGATGTGACGGGCGCTGGCAGCGTCGACGCGCGCCTGGTACTGCGCGAGCTCGGCCCGGGCCGCTTCTAAATCTGCTTGCAGCGTGTCCCGCTTTAGCTGAACCAGAGACAACTGCTGGCGGGCGGCGCTGATTTTCTGCTGCCACTGTTGTTCCTCGGGGGACAGTGGTTTCTGGAGTGTGATTTTCGAAGTCGCATTCCCTTTACTGAACCGCGTGAGGATCCAGTCGGTTGCGCTCGTGACATCTGCGCCCTCTGAGTAATCCGGAAATTCGAAATCGAAGCGGTTGAGTTCCCGGCCTCCCGGTTCGAGGAAGACGATGTGATCGAATTCCGCACGGCTGCCTGCGTGGGCATCGAGAAAGAGCCCGCGGTTGACACTGTGGGCCGGATTCCAGCCATTGAGGGCAATCGGCGTCTCTTTAATGATGATTGATTGATCCTGACTGCGGGTGACCGTCAGTAGTGCGATGTCTTTGGCAGGCTGCAGCTTGAGGTCCACTTTCAGATCGAGTGGTTTTGCCTCAGTCGGGAATGAGCCGATGGTGGTGACACTCGTGCTGCCGGGGGCATAAGTCAGAATGTTCCCCGCCTCGAAGGCGACATACAAATTAGTTCGCCCGGCGGCCAGATCGTTCGAGAGTTGAAAATTCACCATCTTGTCGGCGTGGAGTCGCAGCTGAAAGTGAATTTCCAGTTGCTCTAGCAGTTCGTTCCAGCCTGTCAGTTCCCTGGCGAGTGCGCGGCGACCCTCTCCACCGGTCAATTGCAGTGTCTGTTGGCTGGACGGGCTGTCCGCCGTTTGTTGAGACTTCTGCCAGGCTCTGTATTCTGTCAGCAGATTGGTCTGTGTCTGCTGCTGTTCCTTGAGCTGTTGTTCGAGGCTGGGGGACTCCGCGTCCCATTTCTGCTGTGCCTGCTCTATAGCCGTCGTTCGTTTTTGTGTTTCCTCCTGGATCACAAACGGCTTGAGGCCGGGATACCAGGCGGTTGCCGGCAGCTTGACCGGTTGGATCTGAATTTCATCACCGCCCAGAAACTGAATCGTCCCGGCTTCAATGGGGGGCTTGTCTTTGACGATGTTCTGTTCCAGGCCGCCGGTATAAAACCGGGCGAGGGCATCGGGATGTCGATCATAAATGCGGACCATGCCGGTGCGAACCGGTCCGTTTCGCACACTCAGTTTATAATCAGGAAAGGGGCCCGGATCGGCTTCGCCAGGGACTCGATCGTGTCTCAGGTCAATCGGTTCAAACAGGGACCGGAAGGCGAAGTATTCTTCCTGGCTGATCGGATCATACTTATGATCGTGGCATTCGCAGCAGTTCATGGTCAGTCCCAGAAACGCTTTGGCCGTATGCTCGACATTGTCTTTCAGCCAGGTGTGATAGTTCCAGCGGTAAAAATTCCGGACGATGAATCCGGTGGCGACGAGATTCTCCCGGTCGTTGGGGGCCAGTTCGTCTGCTGCCAGCATCTGACGGACCATCACATCGTAGGCTTTGTCTTCGTTGAGCGAGCGAATGATCCAGTCGCGCCAGCGCCAGGTCAGGGAATAACTGTTAGTCATGTCTTTCGCGCCCCGTCTGCCGTACCAGTCGCTGTAACGCCAGACGTCCATCCAGTGACGTCCCCAGCGTTCGCCGTATTGCGGGCGGCTGAGCAGATCGTCAATTACGCGCTGCCAGGCATCGGGGCGAGTGTCGTTCAGGAAAGCAGACAGTTCCGTCGGACGGGGAGGCAGCCCGATCAGATCCAGGTAGAGTCGACGAAGACGGGTCGCTTTGTCCGCCTGGGGTTGTGGAGTCAGTCCACCTTCCAATTGACGGGCCAGTAGAAAAGCGTCGATAGGATTTTGCGAAGGAGAATTGGTCTGCGGTATCGCAGGACGTTTGACTGGTTGAAAGGCCCAGTGTTCTGTGGGCGCTGGTTCGGGAGAATCGTTGGCCGGAAAATGTGCTCCCTGATCGATCCAGGTGCGAATCAGGGCGACTTCATCAGGTGTCAGTTTGCGTCCCTGACCCTCTGGTGGCATGGCGAAATCCGGATCTTCGCCGATCACCTGAAAGAGCAGGCTCTCCGCGGAATTCCCCGGGACAACGGCCTTACCGATTTCGCCTCCCTTGAGAATGAATTTCCCCGCATCAAGGCGTAAGGCTGATTCCTGTTTCAACACACCATGACAGGCGAAGCAGTGCGCCTGGAGCAGGGGTTTGATCTGTTGTGTGTAGTCAACGGGGACGGGGGGCGTTTCCGCGCGAAGCGGGAGAGAGACACACAAACTGACGCAGCAGGACACGACGAGGGTAGGCCATTGCATGGGAGGTCTCCACAGTGCAGATGAGGCTGGTCTCAGGGCGAGTTTCTTAACTTATTTTATATTTTGTTGTGTGCAATCTCCAGACTGGAATCGGAGAACCTGAAAATTATTGGAGAACCGTTTAAAATCGGATGCCTGAGTGCAGAAGCAGAGTATTATCGATCTTGATGTCGGCTGCCTGGTGTTCCCGTTCGAACTTACGACCGAAGACATAACCCGCCTCGATCAGATAACTGGCTCCCGGGGATTGAAATCGTCCGGGCGAGCGGGGAGGCATTGATTCCCAGCCGACGACCAGCCGCCATTCGCGATAATTCAAACGTTCGGGTGAACCATCGCGGAGATTGTAGGCCCAGTTTCCGCCGGACATGCCCCCGCCGACATAGGCCCACTGCTGCCGCGTTTCGGATTCGGAGATCAGATACGAGATCCGCGGATTGGGAAGCATCAGGTTGACTTTGACGGAAGAAGAGGGCCGCCAGGTGGCACCGATCACCGGCAGGACGGGAATGTCTTCCTGACCTGTGGCCAGAGCACCGAAGGCGAGATCCCACTCTTCGTTGGGGCGATAGATGGCAAACATACCACCGCGGAACTGCCAGGCCATGCTGCCTGTATTGTAAAAGTCGGTCGCGAAGACGCCACTCAACATCGTGCGGACGAGCCAGCGTTCATTCAGCGGACGCATCCAGGACACACCCAGCGAAAACTGATGCAGGTCCCGGGGCAGGTCAAGTTGGACCGGTGCGTTGATGCGGGTAAAGGAATAGCCGGCGGTCAGGAACGGGGGCGGCGGACCAAATACCGGGTAGAGGGGGAGTTTCAGATTGAGGTCAGAAGAAATCATTTCCACGCCATCGGCTTCCGGTTCCCACTCTGCGGAGATATCGAAGCGGGGGCGTAATAATGTTTTCAGGTCCGGCAATGATTCTGTTTCGGGGTCGGGTACTGGTTCAACCGGGGAAAATGAATCTTCCAGTGGTGGAGGAACGAGGGGATTGATCTCGTCTGGTTCGTCTAACTCCTGTCGCAGAAACTGATCGGTGGGGAGCAGAAAAGCGAGACCAGGCTCGGCTGCAGGTGCTTCTGACTCGAACTGTGCAGGCTCTGCGCGCAAGCTGATTGTGAAACAGCATAAACCTGTTAAGAAAAATAGAAAGTGGCGGGTAGTCAACATGAGATTAGAATGGAAATAATGGCTGTGAGCAGGTCAGCGCAGAAGTGAGGGGGGATCATAGCGCATTTTTATCGCTGTTGCTACTTCATAGTCGCGTCCGAGGATTCGACCATCTCAAAAATCAAAAAATATTCGCTTACGACCTGCAGATAAAACTTAGGTTGGGTGCTGATTTGTCCACAAAACCCGTTTCGGGCAGGATTGGGCAGTGGTCAAACCGCTATGCAGGGCTAAAAATAGATAATTAGGCTGATGTGGCTGAATTTATTCCTGATCAGTCTCTTGGCAGACCGGGAGTGGGATGGAAATGAATCGAAGAAAAATGCTCTATCTAATTTTGGCTCTTGTTGTCGTGGTTCTGTTCGTATCTGGCTGGAGAATCACGTCGCGTTCTGCTTATGAGTCAGCCGCCTATGAAGTTGTCAAATCAGACGGCGATTTCGAGGTCAGAGAATATCCTGATCTGAAACTGGCGATGACCAGTAGTGAATTTGATGCGCAGGGAAAAGATGGCAGCTTCATGCGACTGTTTCGTTATATCGACGGAGCAAATCAGGAGTCGCAGAAAGTCGCAATGACCACTCCCGTATTCATGGAGCCTGAGCATGACCAGGTGGCTGGTCAGATGGCATTTGTCCTTCCGCAGCAATATGACAGCCAGACAGTTCCGCAGCCTGTGAGTGAGGCGGTACAGATTCAGGAACGTAAAGGGGGCCGTTTTGCGGTGATCCGGTTCAGCGGTCGTCTGAATCAGGAGACCGTTAAAAACGCCGAAGCGAAGTTGCGCGACTGGGCCAGTGGTGAGGGGCTTGTCTGCCAGAATGCAGTGGAATACGCGGGCTACGATCCACCGTGGACTCCCGGTCCTTTCCGCCGTAATGAAGTTCTGATTCGACTGGAAGGCGAGATTACATCGAAATAATCAATGGCGACCGGACGCCTGATTTCGGATGCCTCAGATTCGAATCTGATGACAAGCATTTGGGAGTGTTGTTTACTAAATGCTCGCTTTATAAACAGGGTTAATTGTGAAGAAAATCTGGATACAAGAATCAGTTTTTCATTGGTCAAAAAATTCGGATCAATTCTAAAATCTTAAGTAGATATGTTATTGACATTTAAACAGTGCCGAGCTTAAATTTACTTAATTGAGGTATGTTTCAAATTCGCTTCATGACTTCTTCAAAGTGATATACCTTATAAATTCTATCAGGCTTTCGCCTCTCTGGTTATCTGTGAAAAGTTTGCCTTCTCTGGCAGTTGTTGTTTTCAACAATATATATCTTGTACTTTTATTAAGCGCTTACAAAACCCAGCATCATTAAAATCTCAGGTTCTGCTTTGTGAATCTGAACGCTTTATATACTGTCTCAACACGCTTGCTTTGCTGTGGAACCTCCCGCTTCCGGTCTATAAATTCCGGGAGTCGATAAGAGTACGAGATGAGATGTTCTCCCTTCTCTTATCTTTTTTCATGCGGAGGTTACTATGAGGCGTGTAACAGTCAAACGGGGTTTTACCCTGATCGAACTTCTGGTGGTGATTGCCATCATCGCCATTCTGATTGCCCTGTTATTACCGGCAGTGCAACAGGCACGTGAAGCAGCCCGACGGAGTACCTGCAAAAACAATCTGAAGCAGATCGGACTGGCACTCCACAACTATCATGAAACCCATCGTTGTTTCCCACAGATGCATGTGGAAACGCGCCGGACTGCTGCCGATGATGTGACCACCGACAGCTATCTCGCCTGGACGGTCATGCTGTTGCCATTCATGGATCAGGCCACGATCTACAACCAGATCAACATGAATACTCCCTGGCGGGCCAACTACACGGGAACGCCACCGCAGGAACCGCTGATCAAAACCGTGATTCCGGTATTTAACTGTCCGACTGACCCGATGGAAGGCTTGAACACTAATATCGGTAGCTGGGGCAAGTCAAATTATCCGGGGATTTACTCGCCATGTGATATCAATCCAGCGAATGGGCAGGGCCGCTGTTATGCAGGTGCATTCAACAACCATAACGTTAACCGCATTCGCGATTTCACCGATGGTACCAGTAACGTCATTATGGTGGGTGAGCGAACCACAGAAGGGGTTCCGGCCGGTGGTCTGTGGATCGGTGCCTCGAACACCAATAATGGGCACAATTACGCCAACTGGCCTTACCATACGGCTCTGGTCCGCACCTGGCAGGGGGCGACTGCGACTCCGACTCCGTCCACGATCTACCTGATCAACGGAATCAACCAGTCGACCGGAACCAAATATGAATGGTCGCTGGGCAGTTCGCACACCGGCGGTTGTCATTTTCTGTTCGGTGACGGTCGGATCAAATTTATCAGCGAGAATACCGATGGGAACACCCTGGTCTACCTGGCTGGTATCAACGATAAGAACGTGCTTGGAGAATACTAAGTCGACTCCAGGCTGAATTTGCTTCCCGGTTTCATCAAGTCTGGTGAAACCGGGATTTCTGTTTTACGAAATGTTCTGAGTCTCGCGATGAGATGGATGGATACCAAAGGGGGAATCACATGATCTGCAACGTACGAATCAAGACATGCCTTGGTCTGCTTGCTCTGGCTGCCTGTGCTTACGGGTGCTCTGGATCAGGAATCGATGTTGACCTGGCTCCGGTTTCGGGAGTGGTCACAATGGATGGTCAGCCGCTGGAAAATGCCATCGTTATCTTTTCGCCCGAGAAAGGGAATCCTTCTTCGGGCAAAACCGATGCGAAAGGCTATTACGAACTGGTCTATGTGGGTGATGCCAAAGGAGCGATTGTCGGCCCGCACAAAGTGCGAATTACGACCGGTAAGGCGACTGACGGACAGGTCTCGGCAGGCAGCGGCGAAGCGGATCTGGCCAATGCCTCTCTGGATGATACGGTGAATATTGATACTCCTCCCCCCGAGGATGGAGATGTGACACAACGTCGTGTCGTCAAGAAAAAGAAAGCCGAAAAAGATCCGATTCCCGAAAAGTACAATACCAAAACAACGCTGACGGCTGACGTCAAAGATGAGAATAATACCCTGGATTTCAAATTAGAATCCAAGTAAGCAGCCAGCTGATTCCATTCTCGAACCTCTCATGCAGACTGATCTGTGATGGGAGGTTTTTTCTTTTGGGCCCTGATTGATGTACTCTGTCGCAAAAGGCTGGCGGAACTGCGCCGTTTTAGCGTCTGCTGAATTTGCGTCGGACGAGGAAGAGTAATATCCCCAGAACCAGGACCGCGTTCACAGAGATGACGGCCGGTAACAGCCATTCGATGCGGTCCGGTCTGGCGAACCCTTTGGCGTCGCGAAGTTGTTGGGCGGCCAGGTGCTCGGCCTGGTGAAATTGAGCGTATTCCTCTCTGCTGAGCTCTTGATCCCGATTCAGGTCGCTCTGAGCAAAGTGCTGTTTGGCCTGCGTGAAGCGGATTTCATAATCGCGTGATTTCACAACGTTACTGGCGTCCGGTTTGTCTTCCGAGAAAATTTCCTCGAAGCTGATCGTTTTATTCTGGTCGGCGTCGATGACCGTGAAATACTTGTCAGCTGGAATTTGTGTCGGATCGTAACGGAATTCAATTTCGTCCAAATCCAGGAAGCTGCTCTGATTGCGATCGAACCGTTGGAACTGTTCCCAGGCCAGGCCGATCAGCAGGGGCGATGGTTCATCGTAGAATTCTTCCCAGGAAAGCTGTCCGTCGTGATCGGCATCCTCTCGACCATAGACGCGCATGGTGACGTAGCAGCAGCCCATCGGTGAGAAGCGAAACTCTGCCAGCGAGAAGTGTCCGTCGCCGTCAGAGTCAAAGGCCGCCATCCCCTGGGGGATCCGTCCCGGAGTGGCGCCGTTCGAATTGACCTTCGCCAGTTCTTTTACATCCAGCAGTCCATCCAGATTCGTATCGTGACGCTGGAAGAATTTCAGTTCATCAATGTTGGCGAGGGGGGATTTAGCCAGTTCCCGGTAAGTCAGCTGCTGGTTCTGGTCTTCGTCCAGCTCCCGGAACATCGTGAACACTTCCTGCACCGGTTTACGAATGGAACGAATATACTCGTTGACTGACAGACGCTGGTCGCCGTCCTTGTCTGAGGAGGTGATATAGGAGTGATACATCACACAGCCGTTCGGGGTGCGGAGCGGAGCAGAAGACGTGTGTTGCATGCCGTAGGCAATTTGTATCAGACGATCCGCTTCTTTACGGGAGACCCTGCCATCCTGGTTGGCATCCCAGTGTTTGAATTCCACCCGGGAAAGGGGGGGCAGTTGCTGTTCGAGTTCCGAGTCGGGCCATTCCCAGTAGGTGAGCTGACCGTCGGTGCTGGAATCAGCGGCTTTGAAGATTTTCTGCCAGGTTTTCTGGGCTGCGTTAGCCAGTTCGGCGACGGGATCCGGGACAGGACCTCTTTCTTCTACGGGCAGCAGATCGGGCAGGGCACGGTACTCATCTTGGGAAAGCTTGCCGTCGTGGTTAAAGTCAACCAGGTGGAAATCCCGGCGGGCAGCCGGCCGGGTGGCTTTCCCAATTTTGGCGAGATACTCGGTTTCTGAAAGGTGGCTGTCCTGGTCCAGGTCATTCAGGGTGAAGGCGGCCTGGGGGTTCATTTTGGAATAGTCGACCTGAAACTCGAACTCATCCAGGTTCAGGATTCCACTCTGATCTCGGTCGTAGCGTCGGAACAGTTCCCAGGCGATACCAATCAGTTGGGGCGACGGTTCCGCATAGAACTCGTCCCAGGAGAGTTGCGCATCATTGTTCTGATCTTTACGATCAAATACCCGCAGGGTGATGTAGCTCGCGCCAATCGGAGCCAGACGGAACTCCCGCAGCGAGAGCTTGTTGTCTTTGTCGTCATCGAATGCCGCCATTCCCTGCGGCAGCCGGTCTTTGGTGGAGTTGTTGGAATTATGAGTGCCCAGTTCGTCCCGACTCAGGAACCCGTCCAGATCTTTATCCCGGGCGAGAAACAGGTTGAATTCATCAATGTTCGTCGAGGAAGCTGTCGCGAGTTCCTGGTATGTCAGGAGTTCATCGTGGTCGGCATCCATGTTTTGAAAGTTCTGCAGGACCTTTTCCGCGGGAAGCCTGATGGAGGGCAGGTACTCTGCTTTGGAGAGGCGATGGTCGCCGTTTTTATCGGTCCGTTCAATGTAAAAACGATAGAGCACCAAACCGTTGGCAGCGCGGAGCGGGAAACCATCCACGTGTCTGATCCCGTAAGCCACGTCGATCATCAGTGCGGCTTCTTCGGGAGAGACGGTTCCATTTCGATTCGTATCCCAATTCTGAAATTTAACTTCTGCCAGTGGCGGGAGCTGTTGTTTCAAAGCGGCACGTGGCCATTCAGTAGGAGACAATCGGCCATCGCTATTCACGTCGGCCCTGGATTGAATCGAACGCCAGGTCAGGTGGGCACCCTGGGCAAGCTCCGCGAACGGATCGGGAACGCTGCCACGATCCCGCCCGGGAAACAGGCTGGGGAGAGCCTGATACTCTGCAAGTGAAAGCGTACCGTTGCCGTCAAAATCAACGACGTGGAAATTCCGCTTCGCCAGCTCGGGTTTCAGACCGGCCACCAGCGGCAGGTGTTCCTCCCAGGTCAACTGGTCATCGCCGTTTTTATCATACGCGGAGAACGCGAACTCGGGTTTGATCTTTGATGTGTCGATCGCAAACTCATATTCATTCAGTTCCAGCATGCCATTCTGGTTCCGGTCGAATCGCCGGAAGAGTTCCCAGACCAGGCCGATGAGCTGCGGCGCGGGTTCCGTGTAGAACTCCTCCCAGGAAAGCCGGGCGTCATGGTCCAGATCTTTCTGAGTGTACATTCGCAGGGTGACATAAAAGCAGCCAATGGGGGCCAGTCGGAATTCACTCATCGAGAACTTGCCGTCACCGTCGACATCGAAGGCGGGGAACGCATGATTCAACCGCGCCGCGGAAGCGCTGTTCAAACCGATTTTCAAGAGTTCTTCCCGGCTTAAAAAACCATCCAGGTCGGTGTCGCTTCTGAGGAAGAAGGCGACTTCATCGATGTAGGATGTAGTTGATTTTGTCAGTTCGGGAATTGAGAGATAGTCGCTCTGATCGGCATCCAGTTCCTTGAAGAGCGCCAGCACTTTTTCTTCCGGCCAGCGAATGGAGGGGATGTATTCTTCTTTAGAGATGCGGCTGTCGTTGTTTTTGTCGGTACGGGTCAGGTAAGAACGGTAAATGACCCAGCCGTTCTCGGCTCGCAGTTGGGAGCCGTCGGTGTGCTTCATACCGTAGGCAATGTCGAGCAGCAGGTCTGCTTCACTGGAGGTGACCAGCCCATTCTGGTCTCTATCCCAGATCGAGAATTTAAGCGCGGCCAGTGGCGGGAGCTGTTGTTTGAGTGCCCCGGTTGGCCATTCTTTCTTTGAGAGCTGTCCATCCCCGTTGGCATCGGCGGCTTGCTGAATTGCGGCCCATTTGCGTTTTGCTTCGGCCACGAACGGAGCCACGGGATCGGGGACTGCGGCCCGTTCGCCTGGTGGCGTGACGCCGGTCACGGTCTGGAATTCTTCCAGCGAGAGCAGTTCATTGTGATCGAAGTCGCTTACAGTGAATGCCTGCCCGGCCTGTTCCGGTTTCAGTTGGGGCATCCCGGCTGTGAATTCGTCCCGGGTTAAGTAACCGTCACCGCTGGTATCGATATTTTCATACCGTTCCTCTGGTGTAGCAGCCTGAGCCTGGAGAGCGACGCTGGGCAGCACCAGTAACAGAACAGCAAGAAATCGACAGCGGTTCAAGCGGAACGAGGCCGGTTCGTTTGCTGGCCGGGTGCTCTGTGGTTTTAATAATAAAGTCACTCACTCACCTTTTTTCATCTTGGCTGCCGGGTGGTTGCGAAGCTGATCATCACAGGAAGCATCCTCTGGCTGTTACTGCTCGAGCAGAGTACCCGCTAAGGACTGTCCCTGGGGGCTGGCCAGGGCCGCATAGACTTTGCCGTCAATTTTTTCAGACAAGAAAGAAAAGTGTCCGTCGCAGTAGCCCGCATTCACGCCGCCGGTGTGCAGGGAATTAGGAAAGGGGGCTCTGCCTTCGGGCTGTTCAAGCCCGGCATTGATGGCTGCGGAACCGGAGTTCGCGAGGTTGTAATCCACATTGCCTGCGGTGCAGCGACCATTGACACAGGGATCGCCGATGTAGAAGCTGGTCAGGAACGGACTGGGGGATGACCAGTTGGCCGTCCAGGCTTTGGGATCGTAGCCGGTCCGAATATTTTCGGAGATCATCAGCGTATTCGAAGCACCATCGGTGATGCCTGCCATGGTGTAATGACGATCGGCGCGGACCTCTCCTTTCCAGGTTTCGTTATAAAACAGCCCCATGTAAAAGTACAGGTCGCGGTCTGAGGGAGCTCCGTCGTCTTCAGTTGAGGAATGGCAGATCACGCCGTTACCGTTCAGGTCGAGCCTTCTGCCACGGGCATCGACGGGACAGTTATGCACGCTTCCAATCTGGGCGGTGAATCCAATTCCGCCATTCAGGACATAGGAGAGGTTTCCTTTCCCCGGGATCACGCTGTGATCGGAGGGGCAGGTCAGGACGGCGATGTGTTGCCCCGCCAGAGGAATGTTGGCTGGATCTTTGCAGGACAGATCGAAGTCCCACTGGTTGTAGATATTTGCCTGGTCCAGATAGGGGAGGATATCGACAATCCAGCTGCGATACTGACCGAAGGTAGCGGGAGTACCGTCCCCGAAGTAGCCACAGGCGGGGAACCGCTGGGCGGTATCGGTATTCTGCAGCAGGGCGATGCCCAGGTTTCGCATGCGGTTGAGGCATTGTGCCTGTCGGGCCGAGTTCCGGGCGGTCTGGATTGCCGGCAGGGTCAGTCCGATCAGCAGACTGATGACCGCGGTGGCGACCAGCAGTTCGACGATCGTATATCCGGCATTTGTGGGAACGACCGACTTAGATTGCATTCGTTTATAGTTCATCAGCACGCGACTCCAGCAGCCAGGCAGCGATATAAGTCAGGACGGCGACAATAATGACGGCGTCCGCAAAATACATCCAGTAAGAGAAGGCAGAGCACTCTCCGATCAGGGGAAAGATAAGTTTGGCTTCCGCATCTTTTTGAGAAGGGAAAACCAGGCTCTGCTGTTTGTTCCAGTAGAGCAGGTAGTACGCGACGATACCGGACGCGGCCAGAGCGGTGCCGACTTTGAATGCCCACCGTAAGAAGGACGTCGAGATAATCAGCAGTAACGGCGAAAGTACGGCGATCGTCAGTAACCCGCCTGCAGTGTAAGCGGCGAACAGCAGTGGGGAGACCGGCCCGACAAAGGGAATGTTGAATTGTCCCTGACCGAGCCAGTTGACCATGCCTGCGGTCCCCGCACTCAGACAGAAGATGACTGCGATGACCAGCAGTGCCAGCTTGAATCTGGGGCTGGAAAGGAATGAGAGGGAGACCGCGGGGACGATCTGTCGGGGTGCCTCTTCTTCCTGCTGCTTCGGCGCACGGGCATCGATGCGTTCAACCGCAGCCCGGACCGTCGTCGACCAGGTTTCGTCCGAGTAGGCACCGGTGTCTGCTTCTTCGTCAGATTCGTCGAGGGGGGAATCTGTCGAATCGATCTGATCTATTTCGGCGTCGCTGTCTGCGGTCGCTGTTCCAGATACGGAGCCACTGTCAGCGTACTCCGTATTGACGGGAACCGGTGGAATCTTACTGTTTCTTAACGAGAGCAGCCGTCGCAACCAGCCAGGCTGGTCCGCCTGGGGGGCGGATTCCGCTTCGGTTTCATCCTGGCTCGCCAGAAAGGTATCCAGGTCCTCTGCGTCGGCAAGTTCAGCGGAGACTTCAGAGTCTGTATCAGCAGTGACCGGATCGGGTTCCGGATCTTTGCGTGCCATGTATTACAGACCCACGACCGAGTCTGCCCGCTGCCAGTCGTCCAGATAATGTGGACGGACCTGGGTGTCCGGAGAGAGTTTTTCCTCGCGGATCATGTCGACCAGTTCCCGAAACGTGTAGGGGCCCTGTTCTTCCGCGTCCCGTATGCAAAACCATTCGATTGTCATAAGTCTTCAAACACAGTCTGAGTCATTCAGATCTGTTCAAGCAGGGAGTTATGTAGATGATCGCGTTGTAACACATGGTCAGTGTATATTGGGAAGTGTGCAATAGTTAATCAAATTTAGACAGAAAAATTAAATAATCTTAAATATTGAAACAGGCGTGTTTCAGGACTGGAAATGAAAGCGGACTTGAGTCGCTGCAGATGGTGTCAGTGCCTTTAATCAATGCTACCGGAAGGTTATGCGGATTTCCTGCGACGTTTCCAGGCACAGCGTGCGTAGTCGGTCTACCTATTTCTTAACCCAACTGGCGCCGTTCAATTTGCCATCCGCGTGGTGTGGGCTGGCATCGGGGATGGTCTCTCCCGTTTCCTGATCGAAGCGATACAGCAGGAGTGTCTGATCGTCGAGGGGCAACTGGTCGGCTGGTGTGAAGGGATTGCTGTAGCGTTCCGTCTTGGAAACGCGCAGGGCATGCAGGCGGCCTTCGAAGCCATGGGAAGTGCCGGTTTCTTCCGTCGGTGTGCCGCCGATCCATAGTGGTTTCAATAAACAGTCTTTGACGATGTTCCTGACCCGTTGATATTTGATGCTCCGCATTTTCTGTGTATTACAGGGGAGACCATTGAGAAAGAGTCGCCAGTTCGAGCCGTCCCACTGACAGGCCACATGGACGGGGCGACTGGTGGCGACATCGCGACTGGAGGTCGACGAGACAGGAATTTCCTGGGACCGCGGATCCAGCAGCGACCAGGTCCAGTATTCTCCCTGATTCATATGGTATTTCAGGCTGAGTGATCCCCATTGAAATACACTTTGATGTGTCAGTTTCCTGCTGGGTTCCGGAGAGAGCCAGGCTTCGATTGTCAATGTGCCGTCAAACTGATCGGGAAGCTTCGATTCGAGCCAGCCGGTACCATCGAACTGGATGCCACGGCTGGTCAGCTTCGGGTCCACTTCAGGTGCGGTTGACCAGTCTGCTCCCATGATTCTGCCATGATTGTGCATGCCACTCAAATCGTGGAGCAGGTTGCCGCTGCCCTGTTCAAAGCGGTACAGGGTGACGGTCGATTCATGCTGAGTGAGCAGCGGGGGCGGTTCGAAAGCGGAGTCGTAAATGGTTTCTTCGCTGATGCGCAGCTGGGAGATATTGCCTTGGAATCCACGGTGCTGTGCATCTTCAATCACAGAGCCGGTACCGATGCGCAGCAGCGAACGGAGGTAGCGCGCTTCCCGGGGGGACTGCTCTTTCCGCACTTTTTCCGGCACCTGTCCGTCCACAAACACATTAAGTGAAGTGCCATCAAAAACACCGGCGATATGGTGCTGGCCGGGGGGGATCTCCGCTGAGAAAGCGTGCCAGGTCCAAGAACCTTCGTGGTAGTAGACGTGGACGCGATGATTCCTGAGCACGCAGTACATGGCCCGCAGATGCGAATGCAGGTCATAGATGACGGCCGAGGAGAACTGGTCGTTCATACTTTCTGCAGAGATATCAGCCCAGCATTCGATCGTCAGGGGATTAGTGGGACGGCGATAGTCATAGACGGCTTCGACCGAGTCATCAACTCCGTTGAAGTGCAGGGAGAATCGATCGAGACTTTCCAGTCCCTGCGTAGACAGATTGGGGGTGGCGCAGATCCGGAAACCGGTTAACGCGTCACGGGTGACCGGCAGCCGCCCTTCGCGGTAAGCGGCGCGACAGGACTCGGGAGAATGAGTTGCCGATCCGCCCCGCAGCATGCGGTGGGTCCCGGTATGGGGACCCGAGGGATTATTAACCGGGTTCGAGAAGCTTTCTTCATTCGAGAAATAGTCGCGGCACCACTCGGCGACGTTGCCGTGCATGTCGTATAAACCGAAGGCATTCGGCTGCAGTTGACCACAGGGCTGAGGCTGTGTGGCACCGGTCCAGGCATAAAGGGCAAGTTGTTCTTTATCAGCCGGGTACCACGGTGTGGTAGTGCCCGCACGACAGGCGTATTCCCATTGTGACTCAGCCGGGAGATCAAAATTGAAGGCGGGATTCTGTCGTGTCAGCCAACTGCAGAAGTTACGCGCATCAAACCAGCTGAGGTTGGCAACCGGATGATCGTCTCCCAGGACGCCCTTGAGATCACTGGCCCAGGTGATCTGCGGATCAGCCCCGGCTGCTTTGAAGTCGGTGCCCCCTCGTCCGTCGCGTTCGGCGTCGGTCCGGTAGCGGGCGTGATCGGCAAACTGTCGGAACTGCTTCCGGGTGATTTCAGTGCGGCTGAAATAGAAGGGGACGGTGATGCGTGCCAGTCGTTGAGGTAAATCTGCCGTCAGCACTTTGTATTTGAGTTCCTGCTGTTGGGTCGAAGCTGCGGTGTTTTTCAGCGTTTCATCCAGCGTGCCCATCATGAATTCGCCGGGAGGAATCAGTTCGAGATCGATCGACGCGCCGTTGCCCAAAGGAATATTCACTTGCGAAGGCAACTGGAGATGATCGGCCCAGGCCTGTTGCAGTTCGCGGATTCGCTCGCGCGAATCATTGACCAGCACGGGGTCGGGCTTCTCAACCGGCCATTTAAATTCGTTGTTTTTCTCAGGACTTTTGTCCGGATCAAATTCTTCCCAGGTTGCGCCCACGATCTTACCATCGCGACCATTGCCACTCAGATCGGGAACGACATTCCCGGTATTGGCCTGCATGTGATACAGCAAAAGTGTTGAGTCGTTGGACGTCAGTTCTTTTTCCGGGGTGAAATCGTCCAGGTAGATGGCTCCCTGGGAGAACCGGCACTGATGCAACACTCCGGCGAAGCAGGCTTTTTTCTCAGCCACGGGACGGCCAATCAGCGCGGGATCGGGGTTGGCACCCAGGTGGATGGGAATGGGGGAATGGCGATGCCGGCGACGGACCGGGTAGTTCAATCCCTGTTTCTTGCCATTCACATACATGCCGATACTGATACCGTCATAAACGGCAGCCAGGTGGACCTTTTTACCACAACCGATCTGATGCGAATACTTATGCGGGGCGTAATAGATGCCGTCGTGAAACAGGAACTCAGGCATGGTTCCGTCTCTCAGCCGCAGCAGGAAACCGGCCGTCTCCGCATTGGAAACGATTTCCATATTCCGCGGGCGTTCTTCGCAGTCCGGAGTCAGCCAGGCCTCGAAGGTAATCGGTTCGCCGCTGTCATAGATAAAGGGGGTTTCGATAAAGTCATCGACCCCGTCGAAGCGGAGCACGAATTCAGTCTGATGCGGTTCAGGCGCAACAGGTGCAGCGGGCACCTCGTTGTCGGCAACTTCTTCTGTGGCAGGGGCAGGCAGCAGGAGCAGAAAGCCCAACAGAATCAGCATAGCCAGTGAGAAAAATGCACCATACCATTTCCAGCCGTTGTTACGCTTGAGAGACTTTTGATGCAGAATGTATTCCAGGGATTCCACGTTTCCCAGGCGATGATGCAGGGCAGCGGTGACTTCCCGGGCGGAGGGTCTGAGTTGCGGATCGCGCTCCAGCATCGACTTCAGCAGTTTCCGATCGACCCGATTGACCTGCTGAAACTGGCTGGGTTGATTGATAATCTCCAGGGTTTTGTGATCCCGGTTCAGGGGATGGCCTGTGAGCAGAAAAAACCAGACACAACCCAGGGAGTAGATGTCCGACTTGTCTGTGGCGTTGCGGGCGGCATTCCATTGTTCAGGCGCAACGTAATGGATTTGTCCGAAGCCCTGTCTGAGTGAGGTCAGTTCGTCGTCGGGCAGATTCTTTTCAGGCTGGAAGGCCAGACCGAAATCTGCGATCTGGACATAACCTTTTGTATTTACCAGGATATTTCCCGGGTGAATGTCGCGATGGACAATACCCAGTTGATGAACGGCAGTCAGTCCCGAGGCGACCTGAAAGATCAGACTGGCACAGGCCCGTGAGGGAATTGAGGACCCGAGTTCCTGCATCCGTTGCGTCAGATTCTGGCCATCCACGTATTCCTGAACGAAATAGGTAAAGCCGTTTTCCTCTCCTGCAAAGAGGGCCTTGACTACGTAGGGGGATTCGACGCGCGCGAGCAGTTTGACTTCACGCTCAAATCGCTCCGAGAGGTTCTTCCAGTTTTTCTGCTTTTCCGAGTTGATAATTTTGACGGCGACCGGGCGAATCAGACGTGTGTCATAGCCTTTGAAAACGCGTCCCATGCCCCCTGCGCCGATTTCATGTTCCAGCGAAATGTGACCAATGGACAGCGGGGGGACCTTGAGACTGTTGATCAGTTCGTCGGTTTCCTCATCCAGCAGTTCAAGTTGCGCGCGGCAGTCACTACACCTGCTGAAATGCCGGGAAAGGGAATCAATCTCGTTTAAATCGAGTTTGCCCAGGTTATAGTCTGAAAGCGTCGCCAGATTGGGGCATTCGGAGGGATTGGAGTTAACCACCAGTCCGGGTCCTCAGTAAAGTTTTAACAACAGTCAACAATGTCTTCCTTAAGTAACTGTGTTAAGTAGGGGGAAAATGTGACATCAAATGGCCGGGAAATTCGTGATTTTCAGGATTCCCCCAGAAAGTCACGAATTTTGCGGAGTGCCCGAGACTGGATCTGACGGACATTCGCTGACGACAGGCCTGTCTCCTCGGCAATTTCTCGAGGGAGTTTACCGGAGAGAAAGTACAGGCTCAGCACCTGTTTTTCATTTTCGGACAGCCCGGCCAGCTGAATCAGCCCCTCGGCGATATCCCGTTTTTCTTCAACAGTTTCGATGTTGTCATCGATCAGATTGTGGATCTGGTTGAGGTTATCAGAGCCACCGATGGGGACGACCTGTTTTTTGCGAATCTGATTCGCAGCGACATTCCGCAGGCAGCTTTTCAGCAAGCGAATGAAGCTGTGCCGACCATGTTCCAGGCGGAGGTCCTGCTCGGCCATCACCTTGACGATGACGGTCAGCGTCTCCTGAACCGCATCTTCCACATCCTGTCTGTTATCCAGAACGCGGCTGGCAATGCGGAACAGAACCCATTCAGAGAGTTTCATTAACCTGTTGCGGGATTCCGGATCTCCCAGTGAGGCATGATAAATGAGAGTGGTCGAGATGGATTCCAGATTCATGGCGAGAATGTAAATCTGTTGAAGAGAACAGTTTCGGAATAAATTTGATAAAGAATGAATTTTTTTGTCACAAATCAGCCTGCTCGTGAAACCTAATTCAGTGAGCAGCACCTGTTGTGACTCGGCTTGTCCGAAATCAGTGACGGCAGGTCTGATGGAGAACGTTATCAGTTACTTGGATGCTGTACCTTTAAACTCATTTCTCATAAGCCTTTGTACCCATGTGTTAATACTGATGCAAGCAGAAAAGCTAGAGTTTGCGCAAAGCAATGTCTCTGTGCTCCTGATTGCAGGTGAAAACTCCGTGATTAAACCCGTTCTTATAACGGCAGGAGCGTCGCTCTTGCCGCATACCGTCTCGATGTTTCGTTAAGGCGTTGGGTGCCTGCCCTCTGGGATTCGAAGTTTTTCCAAGAATTCCAGAGGGTCCTTTTCTCACCCTGCTTAAGCCTGATGTAGTGACAGGTGGTACCCGAAATAGAGCCTGTTGTGGGAGTAGCGCGATCGACCATGGCAGGGGCCGGCTTTATGAAGGAAATGATATGCGGTGCGACTTCCTATGTATTGTGCTACTGGCAGTGATTTCATTGACTTTGACTCCTGCGTTCGAAAGTCAGCCGATGACGACGGCAGTGAATCCCGAGTCAGGTGAAGTGTTTCAAGCCTGTTATGATTCTACCGGTAAACTACACGGGACGTGTGTCCGACGTGATAAATACGGGAATCTGGTTGAAGAGATGGAATGCGTCCACGGGCATTGTGTCAGTTGCAGACAGTATGCGGCCAGCGGAAAATTGCTCTACGAAATTCGCGAAGACAAGAATTTCAAACTGGTGCAAACCTACCCTTGAAGCGTGTCAGTTCTCTGATCGCTGGCTTCTGCGAAATTCGAGTGGAGTTGTGCCGATCTGCTTTTTGAAAACGAAACAGAGTTGTCCCGGGCTGCAGAAGCCTGAAGAACCTGCGATCTGGGCGACGGTTTTATCGGTCGAGATCAGCAACTGTTTCACCCGCTCCATTTTTATCCGGCGGATTTCGTCTGCGGGACTACAGTTTAAGAGCTGGCGAAAGCGCTGTTCCAGGGAACGACGCGAAAGCGGAACCGCCTGCAGGACGTCGCTGACCTGAATTCCGGTATGAGCGTGTTCGCGGATGAAGCGGAGGGCATCCACAAACAGTGGATCGTCGATGGCCAGCATTTCAGTAGACTGTCGTTCGATCACGTGCAGCGGGGGCAGGGCCAGCGACTTTGATTTGACCCGCTTGCCCGCCAGCAGGGCTTCGAGGATGCGAACGCTGTTAATGCCGATCTGCTCACTGGCGAGGACTATACTGGAGAGCGGCGGTGCGGAGATATTACAGAGTAATTCATCCGTATCCGCGACCAGGATCGCGATTTCTTCCGGCACCCGGAAGCCGACAGCATTACAGACTTCGGTTAACAACACACCAGCATGTGGGTCCGCCGCCATGACCGCCAGTGGTCGGGGGGCCTGTTGTAACCAGTGCAGTGTACGTTCCTGGAGGGAGGTTTTATCGCGGGAGAAGGATTTGCTGTGGAACATATCACAGTCCAGTCCTGCAGCCTCGACCACCTCCAGAAAGCGTTCGCCCCGCGAGGGGGAATACCGCTGACTGGGCGGGCCATAATAGGCGAAATGGCGGAAGCCTCGCTCGCGAAAATGCGAGAAAGCCATTTCGGCCCGACGGGCATCATCGGTGCGGACGCGGTACCAGTCCGGATCATCCTGTTCCCAGTAGGAAACATTCACCGTGGGGAGCTGGAGGCCGCGGACATGTTCGGCTGTTTTTTCATCACGAATCGCCGCGATGATGCCGTCCCCCTGCCAGTTGCGGGGAACGCGTAACCGCCACTGTCGATCGCGGGGCGCAATCCATAGACTCCAGGGTAAGACGTTCCGCACAACCGATGCGATGCCCTGAATCACGCTGCGGCCCCAGGTGTCGTCCGGGTCGATCAACAGCGCGATCTGTCTGTTATCAGGGATCTTCAAAGCCGGCGATCGGGGGCGGCGAGGCATGTAACGGTCTCAAACAGGCAAAAATCGGGTGTGCGCAAATTCGATATCAGTTTGCGCATTCTCGGATTGTTTGACAAGCGTCCGGCGGTAAAGTGGTGCGCATGAATCAACGTTTGCTGAAGCGCACCCACTGTTCGTAATGACTGTAGAGGTAATCCCGTGACTTTGAGACCTGCGATCGTTCTGCGTAGCCTGTTGCTGCTGGCGCTGTTGTTACCGTCACTCGGTGTTGCTGCGGAGCGGGTGGATTACGTAATCGAAAACGGCACGCTGCACGACGGAACCGGTCAGGTGATTGAGCAGGGACACGTGGCGGTGCGGGACGGGAAAATCGTTTCCGTCGGACCCGGTAAGGGGCCGGCGAGCGAGACCCGCATCGATGCGAGCGGACTGATTGTCTGTCCGGGATTCATCGACCTGCATACTCACAGTGATCGGGGCATCGTCAATCCCAAGGCCCGGGGCGCGGTGAACTACCTGATGCAGGGCTGCACGACATCGGTGACCGGTAACTGCGGGATGGGGCCCATCGAAGTCAAAGAATTCTATGACAAAGTCGATCTGGCGGGCGCGGGAACCAATGTAGCGCATCTGTTGCCTCAAGGTGAACTGCGTTCGCAGGTGATTGGCAAGGTCAATCGCAAAGCGACCAAAGCGGAACTGCAGGAGATGCAGCAGCGGGCAGCCCGGGCGATGCAGGAAGGGGCCTGGGGGATGTCGACCGGCCTGATTTATACTCCCAGCACTTACGCGGACACGGAAGAACTGATCGCGCTCGCCCGCGTGATTGGTAAAGCCGGGGGGATTTATGCCAGCCACATTCGCGGTGAGGAGGACGGACTGCTCGGTTCCTATCAGGAAGCGATTCGCATTGGTCGTGAGGCAGAAGTTCCGGTGCACTTCTCCCATATGAAAGTGAAGGGGACCCCGAACTGGGGCAACCTGCGTCTGGCGATCAATATGATCAAACAGGCCCGCAAGACAGGTCAGCGGGTGACCGCCGATCAGTATCCCTATATCGCTGCGAGTACCTCGCTGGCTGCAACGGTCTTTCCCCCCTGGTCGATGTCCGGCGGGAGAGAAGAACTGGTCAAGCGGCTGGATACAGCAGATGTCGGTGAAAAGATCCGGGCTGCGGTCGCCCAGAGCCTGCGCATCAAAGAAGACGGCAAGCAGATCGTGATTGCTCAATATGGCCCGCGACCGGAATGGGTGGGTCGGCACTTGCGCGAGATTGCGAAACAGGAAGAGAAATCGCCGCTGCAGATTACAGAGGAAATCATTCGCAACGGGGGAGCGCAGATTGTGAACTTCGCCATGAATGAAGAGGAAGTCCGCATGGCGATGCAGCATCCATGGGTGGCGACCGCCTCGGATGGCGGGGTGATGATTCCTGATGCCACGCGTCCACATCCACGAAATTATGGTGCCTTTCCCCGTAAGATCGGCCATTACGCGATTCGCGAACAGGTGCTGCCATTGAACCAGGCAATTCGCAGTGCCACGGGGCTGCCGGCTGAGATCCTGGGATTGACCGATCGAGGATTTCTCAAACCGGGACAGGCGGCGGATATCGTCGTCTTCGATCCGAAAACCATCATCGATACGGCGACGTTTGAAAATCCGCATCAGTACGCGGAAGGCATGCGGTATGTCTTTGTGAATGGGGTGGCCGCCGTCCATGGAGGCACGCCGACCGGTGCCCTTGCTGGACGGGCGCTGCGAAAGCCGTCTACTCCCTGAGTGCTACCACGTCTCAGGCATTAAAGTTCTTCACGCTTCATTATTAACTTATCTCTTTTGGGGATCACGCTATGAATACCGTTGTACCTGCCGTGGAAAAAACGCCGGTGCCTGGACTGGACATCATCAATGAGTACCGCCGGATTGCGATCGCAGTCGGTGATGATGCCCCGCTGTCGAACTCAAAGACCGCCATCAGCCTGCTCCGCTACCGGGGCGAGCACTGTCTGGCTGTGATCGATCCGGCGCACCAGGGGAAAACCACCCAGGACCTGTATGGCGTTGGGGGAAGCACTCCGGTCGTTGGTTCGCTGTCGGATGTGGCCTCTCCCGATGCACTGTTTATCGGGATTTCACCTCCAGGCGGTCAGATGCCGGAATCACTGAGCCGGGTGATCGCGGAAGGTGTGGACCGCGGGCTGGATATCGTTTCCGGTCTGCACGAGTTTCTGGTTGAGAACGAAGATTTCTGCCAGGCGGCGCAGCGGACTGGCAGTCGGCTGATTGATGTCCGCCGGAACCAGCATCGCCAGACGGCTCGCTGTGCCGAGTTTCGGGATGGCTGTTTGCGGATTCACGCTGTCGGTCAGGATTGCAGCGTGGGCAAAATGGTGACGATGCTCGAACTCGAACGGGGTCTGCAGCAGCGTCAGCGGGATGCGAAGTTCCTGGCGACGGGACAGACGGGGATCATGATCAAGGGGAACGGCGTTCCTGTCGACTGTGTCGTTTCCGACTTTGTCAACGGAGCCGTGGAGGAGATGGTGCTGCAGCATGAACAGCATGAGATTCTACTCATCGAAGGGCAGGGGAGTATCACACATCCAGCCTTTTCGGCGGTGACACTGGGTCTGTTGCATGGCTGTGCACCGCAGGGGTTGATTCTCTGTTACGAAGCAGCCCGTCCCCATGTGAAAGCAATGCCGCATGTGCCACTCAAGTCACTGGAACGCTACCGGGAACTTTACGAGCAGCTCGCTTCGGAACGGTTCCCCGCGGAAGTGATTGGCGTTGCCATGAACGGTCGCAATCTCACTGAAGCAGAAGCGGACATCGAGAAACAGCAGGTGCAGCAACGACTGGGCTTACCGGTCTGTGATGTCTACCGCGATGGACCGGATCTCCTGGTTGATGCCGTGTTGAATCTGAGAGGGAGGCTGTTCGCGTGAAACTGGAATGGCGGCGGGTCAGCCTGCCTTTGAAAGATCCCTTCACGATCGCCCGTGGCACGCTGCACCATCAGCAGTGCCTGATCGTGAGTCTGATGCAGGACGGTGTGAGCGGATTTGGCGAAGTTACCTGCAACAATTATTATGGTCACACGTACGAATCGCTGGAAGCGGCGCTCAGCCTGGTCCACGATGCGATCGCAGATCAGCCGTTGATGCATCCGCGAGAGCTGTATGAAGTCTGCCAGGCTGTCATTCCTGCAGACCGGTTTGCGCTTTCCGTCATCGATGGAGCGGCCTACGATCTATACGGCAAGGCTCAGGGAATTCGCACGACTGAAATCCTGGGGCTAACCACGACTGCTGAGACCCGTTCGAGTTATACCCTGGGCATCGACTCGATTGAGGAAATGATTCGCAAATATCGTGATCAGCCCGATTGGCCTGTCTACAAGATCAAGCTGGGAACGCCGCACGATCTGGAGATTGTGGAGGCTCTGCGGTCAGTGACGGACGCGACGATTCGTGTCGACGCGAACTGTGCCTGGACCGTGGAGCAGACGATAACGAATTCGCATGCACTCCGGGAGTTGGGAGTGGAGTTCATCGAACAGCCGTTGCCGGCCGATGCATCTCCTGCTGCGCAGCGGGAAGTCTTTGAGCAGAGTGCGCTGCCCGTGATTGCGGATGAGAGCTGCCGAACCGAAGAGGATGTGGCCCGCTGTGAAGGTCTGTTTCACGGGATTAATGTCAAGCTGTGCAAATGCGGCGGATTGACGCCTGCGAGCCGGATGTTGCAGCAGGCTCGCGCACTGGGAATGAAAACGATGGTCGGTTGTATGATTGAATCGACGGTCGGTATCTCGGCTGCAGCGCAGTTGCTACCGTTACTCGACTATGCTGACTTCGATGGGGCCAACCTGCTGGCGGAAGACGTGGCGCGGGGAGTTCGCATTCACAACGGGGAAGTCGAATTCAGTACTGTGCCCGGGAATGGGATTGAACTGCTGATCTGAGGCAGAAACGTGACTGCCTGCTTTGTTTTCAGTGGACATTCTTTATCTGGCTCGTTTTTCGATCTATTTTCGATTCATCAGTTATTATCTGTACCCGAGGCGTGTAGAATTTCGCATGACAAACCAGAAGTGACAGGAAGTACTGCTTCTGCTGAAACCCTGATTGATTTCCCGGGGAGCCCTGCGAGTCGATGACGAAGAGATATGGTTTCTGGACACTGACCTTTCTGGTCATTGCGAATATGATTGGAGCCGGAGTCTTTACGACCTCCGGTTTCTCGCTCATGGATCTGGGATCTCCCGGACTGGTAGTTCTCGCCTGGGTAGCGGGGGGATTGATCGCGATTGCGGGCGCCTTCAGTTATGGGCAGCTGATTAAAGCCATGCCGGAATCGGGGGGCGAATATCTGTTTCTGTCGAGAGCCGCACATCCGTTACTCGGGTTCATCGCGGGCTGGGTGTCGTTGATTGCAGGCTTTTCCGGTGCGATCGCGTTTGCTGCGACTGCGCTGGAAGCGTATGTCCTGCCGGAAGGCACGCGTCCCGGATGGATGCCGGCGGGGACGCTGGCGGTCTGTTCGATTCTGCTGGCCGGCGTGTTTCATGGCAGGAATCCACGACTGGGAGCTTTGGTACAGAATTCGGTCGTGGTGCTCAAACTGGTACTGCTGTCTGCCATTCTGATGTTTGCTGCAGCTCAGTTCTCCAGTGAGACGATGCCCGGCGTCTCTGCGCCGACCGTCGAGTTGACCGGCTGGGCGCTGGTCAGTGCGTTCGCAGGATCTCTGGTCTGGATTTCTTTGAGTTATTCGGGTTTCAATGCCGCGGTCTATGTGGCGGATGAAGTCGAAGCGGCGAATCGCTCGATTCCCCGGGCGATGGTTGCCGGCACCGGGATCGTGATGGTACTCTATCTGTTGTTGAACGCGGTTTTCGTGTATGCACCGCCGCCCGAGGAGATTAAAGGTCAGGCGGATGTGGCGACCATTACGGCGGAATTCATCGGGGGAATCGCTTTCGCGAGTTTCGTGCGCTGGACCATCGTCACCTGCCTGCTGACCTCGGTCTTCAGTATGATCATGACCGCACCCCGGGTTTACGCCAAGATGGCGGATGATGGCCTGTTACCTGGATTTATCCGGATGCAGGGGGGGAGCCCGGTCCGGGCGATTCTTTTGCAGGTCGCACTGGCTGTGCTTTTGGTGTTAATCTCCAGTCTGCAGGGGCTGCTGTCCTATCTGGGACTGACGCTGTCGATTTCTGCCGCCGGTTCGGTATTCTGCCTGTTTCTATCCGGTGTCCGTACGAAGCCGCTCTCGCATTATTCGAATCTGATTCCCCTGCTGTTCATTCTCTGCACCCTTATCGCAGCGGGAATTATGGTCAGTTTCAATCCCTGGCAGCTGCTGGGAACCGGAATTACGTTCGCGATTGGCGCAGTGGCCTATGTGCTGACGCGGATCTATCGTCCGAAAGCCGATTTACTCGCTTCACCCGGAATTGAAGAGGCTCTGGCAGAAGACATGCAGGAACCTCCACGATCCTGAAGCTGACTGTCTAAGTTCTACTGATGTCAGATTTGAACAGTAGTCAGACCGTCTGCTGGTTCTATAAATTATACTGAATATGTTTTATTACCTGGCTTACGTCTCTCCCTCAATTGTAAAGGTCGACAGTGATGGCGATTGCCCAAGCGGGGCGAATGCAGTGTATGGAAGTCTGGGGTGGAAATCAGAGCGTGGATCGTAAACTGACGACCACGGGGCTCGATCTCTGGGTCTACAGTCAGCCGCATGCTGCTTCCCGTTCGGGAGGGGACGTGTATTACGTTTCCTCCTGTTCTTCCGGCAGGATCACCCGCTTGCTGCTGGCTGATGTGAGTGGTCATGGCGAAGTGGTCGCGGCCCGGGCCAACGTGCTGCGGAATCTGATGCGGCGCCACATCAATCATATCAATCAGGCCTCCCTGGTCGAAGCTATCAATGATGATTTCGAATCCGAATCCCGAACGGGAGCGTTTGCGACCGCTGTGATTGGAACCTTCTTCGCTCCCACCAGGACACTCACGATCTGCAACGCCGGTCATCCGAGCCCCCTGATCTACCAGGCGCAGCGCAAAAGGTGGATCCCCTTTGGCAGCGAACAGGGGGCTTCCGAAGTCGAGCGTAATTTTCCCCTGGGGATCACGGTCGAACAAAATTATTCGAATCAATCCTGCAAACTGGGTCGTGAGGATCTGATGCTCTGTTTCACCGACGGATTGCTGGAGTTCAAACAGTCCGACGGGAGTCTGCTGGGTGAAGCGGGGCTACTGCGACTGCTCTCACAACTCGACTGCAGTCAGCCGGAGCGTCTGATTCCGGAACTGCTTCAGCTGCTGGATCCGGACCAGGAGCGGATTAACGCCGCCGATGATGTTTCGCTGATGCTCTTTCAACGCAACAATGAGCGCGTTTCGCTGTACGATAATCTGGCAGCCCCGTTTCGGGCGGTGAAGCATTTTTTCAGCCGGACGGAAAAGGCTTAATTCGAGCTGAGGCTCAGGATGGCTTCTTCGCGGGTGTCGAACAGCGGCCAGAGCGTTCCCAGTTTGATACTCTGGAGAATGTACTGCATGTTTTCACAGGCGTTGCAGAAGACAGCCTGTCCGCCTGACTGTTTCGCCTGTTGCAGGAGACGGGTAAGACAGCTGATGATGATCGAGTCCAGGTATTCCACGCGATTGAGATCGATGATCACATTGGAGATTTCAGGCGCGTTCAGCAAGGTCAGGATTTTATTGGATTCAATCTGGATGTTGTTATACAGGAACTGCAGGGCCGATCCCTGGGGAATTACAATCAGATTCGGGGCAATGACTTCAACCTCGAATATTTCATAGTTTTCAGACATGATTTGAGCTCAATCTCCACTGGCCCACTAACGATATAATAATTAAAAAAATCCAGAGAAGTGAATGTTCTATCATAGCCCATTCACTTTCCGGATTTCAATCAGTGAGACGGATAACTTTGATTTAACTCAATCCTTCTTCGTCCTGTTGTGTCTCAATGTGCACAGTCTGTTTTTTCTGATCACGTTTTTTAGAAATTTTCCGTTTTAAAGTATGCACGGAACGCCTGATGGCAACATTGATGGCCGATGAGAGTCGTTCCCGGGTTTCCTGAACGACGATCGGCGCGCCGACTCGAGTCTGCAGGACAATGCGACACCGCTGATTGATGCCTCCTTTGGGACCGTTGATATCTGTAATGCAGATGCGGACCGTTTTGATCCAGTTCTCGACGCGATTGACGGCCTTGTCCCATTCGCGTTCGATGTACTCTCTGGTTCCGGGACCACAGTTGATCTGTGTGGCGACACATTCAAAATCATAGTTTCTCATTGGAAAATCCTTTGGGAAAGAGAACAACGGTTTCAACGATTGAAGTGAATCTCGGTGGTGCAGTAGATCAGGAGTTTTCTCACCAGCGTGCCGAGTCTGCTCTACTGGAAACGCCTGAATGATACATTCGCTTAAAATTTTCGTATGAAGCTGACATGATCAGATCGAATTCTGCCGATTCGTGTTGCTGAAACTTCTGATAGAACTGATCAAAACGTTCGATCTGTGCCGCGTAAGTGGTTTGATTCCATTCCGGGTATAACGCCTCTTCAACCTGCTCGGCGATCGATGCGATTTCCAGGTATAAATCTTCATGCTGATCCCTCAGCCGCTGTGACTCAGCAGCGGTGAGGGCATCGACCTGGTCTGCATGATCGAAATAGCCGAAGGTGGCTTCCAAAGCGAAATGCATCGCCAGCTGGTCTCTCAGCTCATTGACGAGCACGCTGAACCATTCCGGTTTGAGTATTAACGGATCGGGGACCAGCCAGAAAGTACGCAGATTTTCCATGAGATTGTAGAGCCTGAGATTGTCCTCTTTGATCTCTTTGAGAAAAGCAGCATTAACAGTGACCTGACGAGAGTTGCTGATCATGGTGATGTTCCCGTTTAGAAAAGTGTGTCTCGAATTGAGTCTGTGCTGCACCAACAGTGACATGCAGAGCAACAGCGGCAGATTCCGGACCGGAGTGCTGCAGACTGATTGCCGATAATAAAAGCTGCAGCGAATAATACGTCTTGAGGTGTCCCGTGATCGAGATCCGTTCCCGATCCTGTTGGCAGGTGAGCTGCAGAAATTGCGTGTCTTTCAGCAGATCATCCACGCTTGATTTCGTCAGTGTGATGGAATCCGTCGCCACTCCATTGTTTGACATGTCATCCCCGTTTGCTTGAGTGAGGGGCGGACTGTCAACTGCCGTTGACAGTGTCACCCCACGTTGATGGTGGCTGCCGGAAGGTAAAACAGACCATGGTGCGCCGCAGGTTAGAATCAGGCCCCAGTACAAGCCTGTCTCTCGCTCATCCAGACGGCACACCATGGTGATCCTCCTTAAAAATTGATCTGCTGCAGGAGAAGAAAGGCAAAGCGCATGCCAAACCCGGCAACAGGAATACCGACTTGCCGGAGATGCGTTTCAAGGGAGACCGGATGTGAACTGCAGGTGACAGCGTCGCGCCCGGCTGACACTTTTCAGAGCCTCCAGCAGATCGCATCAGTCCTAAGTGATGAGTGCATCAGGAATAGCACTCACCGTAGACTAACTGGCATGCTGTTTGCTTCCTCTAATCCGGTAAACACCTCGAGGTGCCTCATGGTTTCCATTACGAAAGGGCACCGCAATGCGCAATTTATTAAACAAAAAGACTCCTCGGCTGGTTCCATTCACTCCTCCACGGTTGCCTGCACAGGCGGATCGGGAGGATGTATTAGGGCAGGTGATCCTCTTCCTGGTGATTCTGCTCGCGATCCTGTTGCAGGCACTGACGTAGAAACTGACCGAATCGTCTCTATTCAATTGCCTGCCGCCGGTTAAAATGGAATGAGCTTTGAAGAACATTCCCTGTCGGGGATTTTGTACTTCACCCGAGATAGACATCCATCAGAACAGGCGGCGAGGCTTCATGTCCGGCGAATTCAGTGCAGATTGTTTTCGAGCGATTGC